>JAGBSZ010000079.1 GCA_017631585.1 Bacteroidaceae bacterium | reverse complement strand
TAAAATCAACGACCGTGAAACCTTTATGAAGGGTATCGACTACTCATATTACTATGAGCAGGAGGAGTAATAATCCACTCGCCATTGGCGAGCAAAATAGAACTTGAAGATTTGTTGGGTGAGATGAATTCTTTATAGCAAAATGGTCGCCGACGGCGACCGAAGTTGACAAACGAGTTTTAGGATGAATAATTCTGTAATAGATGTTGCTTTTATCGCAGCAAAGGTAGCCGCAATAAAGGATGAAAAGGCAAGAATGATTGTTGGTGGCACCACAGCAAAAAAAAGAGACCTTGAAAGTCTCTTTTTTTTGTTTTTGTAAGAATTTGCAGGCTTGCCGTCAAAAGGATTTATGCCTGTGTGTGGGCTTGTCGTCTGCAAAATAGTTTTCTTTATTTATTCCAGAGGGATTTCAGGATGTTGCACAGACAGGGGCATATCTTTTTGTGCCAGGTAGAACATGTATAGCACAACAGGTTCTGTGCCACGGTTCTCGCCGTGATGAATGGCATCGACCATTTCCACTACGACTTCTCCGGGGTGCATCACTTTGGTTTTTCCATCCTGTGCAATGATAGTCAGTTCGCCCTGCACCAATACACCATGATTCATTGCCTCGTGATGATGCCATCCTAACTTCTTGCCTGCCGGGATAATATATTTCACTGCCACCAATTCCGGACGACCCTGTGGATAGTCCGGCAGTTCTACATCGTTCCAGCTTTTGCTGGTGCGCAGCAGTTCAATACTTTCTACTTCATCCTCTGCATCATTAATGTTGCAGCAACCAATGATGCTGATTGCACAAATTATGAGGCTACCCATGAGCCATTTTGCCATCTTGTTCATGTATGTATGATTTTACTTGATTATTGCTTGCAAAGATACTTTTTTGCTCTTAAACTCACAAGGTGAAGTTTTTCAATTTCATCTCCAGTCCTCGCAATATGTAGTTAGTGCGTATCTGTCGGGATGTAGGGTTTTGAGTATAACCACCTATGCATTTTATGTTGAATTGTGATTTATCCTTTATCTTCTACTATTTTAGAGTTCCAACTTTCTGATACGCGAGAGTATTGCTCCTGGTTTGCGCTGGAAATGGGATGATAGTTCTTCTATGGTTGCGCCTTTGTGCCACATTCTTTTTAGGATGGAATCATCGTTCTCACTCCATGGTTCATAGGCATTGGGATAGTCCTGCTTGCAAGCATAAACGGAATAGATGGGTATATCTGTCAAAATTTTATACGCCTTAAGATATTTCTTCAAGCGTTTCACATCCTTATCGGACAAGTAGGGTAAGCGACGGATGTCCATATTGTCGGTGAGGTCGTTCAGTTTTACTGCCACTGCCAATGGATTCTTCTTTATGCGTGCAATAAACTTGTCGTATGGTTCTTTCTCAGAGTGCTTTGTGAGGCAACGCAAAGCCTCTATTACTTCGGTCGAGAAGCCCTCTTCTGCAAGCATTTCAAAGGTCCAGCCGGAATCTTCGACAACATCGTGAAGTACACCTACAATCTTTTCGTCTATACTCCTACCCATGGTCATAACACGCAATGGGTGGGAGATATAATCTTCTCCAGCCTTGTCAAGCTGTCCACGATGCGCTTCTGTTGCTATCTCTATTGCCCTTTCAAGAGTACCCATAAGTATAATTGATTCTCATTTTTTATTTTTCGCAAAGCTAATAAGCTTTTTAAAAATCTAAAAAATATTTTTATATAAAAATTTATGGTTGAGTATAATGCTTATGATGCAAATAAACTGTTATTTGCAAATTCTTGTCTGTTTTCAAAAAAATCACTTGATTTCAAACAAAACAGCATGTTCCTTTGTTTAGTAATAAGTACATAATCCAGAAGCTGTTGCTTCGTTAAAAACATAAGACATTGGATACTGCAAAATTCAGAAGAGAGTTGCTGGAGATACAATCGGAGTTGCAACGCTTTGCATACAAACTAACAGCAGATAAAGAGGAGGCAAACGATCTACTGCAGGAAACCTCACTAAAGGCACTTGGCAACATGGACAAATACACCCCGGACACAAATTTCAAAGGGTGGGTATATACCATTATGCGCAATATCTTTATTAACAACTACCGCAAGGTGGTGCGCGACCAGACTTTCATCGACCACACCGACAATCTTTTCCACATAAACCAACCAAAAGAATTCGAGAACTACATTACGGAAAACAGCTATGACAGCAAGGAGATTTATCGTGTTGTTCATGAACTGCCTCGCGACTACAGGATTCCTTTCCTCATGCACATCTCTGGATTCAAATACCGTGAAATTGCCGAACGGCTCGGTTTACCACTTGGTACTGTAAAGAGCCGTATTTTCTTTACACGTCAGCAGTTGCAATTCTTGCTGAAAGACTTTCGGAAATAACGCGGTAATATTTGAATGACTCCAACATTAACGCGTGGTCGGGATTTGCATTTAACCACGGATATATTGTTATCCTACTACTGACCTTATTTGTATTGTTCTTCACTTTCAGCAGCCAGCAGCAAATCATTCTCACCGCCATTGTCATAACATCTGTCAACGGGTATGACATGGGGCTTTACTGACGATACAAGTTCTCCACGGAGTTCTATGAATTCGTCTGCATCTTCGGGTGACATTGTCGCACGTATCTCTTCATCGGAATAAAACATCGCCGCCATACATTCGTTGAAAAGGGCTTCGCCTTTTCCTGTGTTCATTTTATCTTCTTTCTCTGCCATAATCATTGTATTGATGCAAATTTCAATTCACCACGCAGGGCAACCGTTCCGTTCTCCTTTGTCACTTGTACCAGATAGTGGTTCTCCTCCAGTTCCTTTATTCCGTACGCCAGTTCTTCTGCAGCATCACCCTCTTTCATATATGCAACTACAAAATCTGTCATATTGTGGGTATTCAAATACTCCAAAGGCAGATAGTCCAGTATATGGTCAAGATAACGTATGCTGTTCATATGTCCGTTTATATCCACATCGCTGTATTTTGGTTTATGCTTGAAAGAAATCTCTTCTACAGCGGTACGGTTGATTGACGGTATGCGCTTTATCGCCAATGGTTCATCGGATTCGATACACTCATTCAGGCGAACACCTATATCGCCATTCAAGTCCACAGATGAACGTGTCTTGAGGTCAAGCATGGCAAATGTGGCAAGCATTGAAACAATCTCGTCGCCATCCTCATCTACAACACGTATGCAACGGTCGGTAAATCCATGATAAAGATTCCGCACCCATGTTTCGACAAAGAAACGCTCGCGCCACTGCGGAATACGCTTGATATGTAATGCCACACGTGCCAGCACCCATCCAAGAGAGTCTGTTGCGCCAAAGCCACGTGCTTCGGCATGACGACCTGCACAGCTCAACATATAATTGCATAGAGTTGTCGGGCGCACTCTGCCCACCTTATCCACAAGAAACGTTTCCGCCATAAACGGGAAACGGTCTATCTTTCCGTTATTGCTCATATTTATGTAAACATGTATAGCCGTCGATTGTTCTGCTTTTTCACGGCCATGCAAATTTAATAAATAATTTCGGATTAAGGTTGTTGTAATGAATATTCATTATAAAGTCAGCGAGAGTGTCCCAAAAGTAAAAAGGGACACTCACGCTGACAAGAGATTGAAAAATCATGCAAATTCGCTCAGTTCCACCCAACGGTTTGTCTTTTCATCGATAAGTTCAATAACCTCCTGGATGCGACGCGATTTGGCAAGCAATGTATCATTATCGAGCATTCCGCTGCTCATTTCCTGTTCAAGAAGGCTCTTTTCCTCTTCGAGAGCCATTATTTCAGGTTCAAGACTCTCATACTCCTTACGCTCCTTGAAAGTGAGCTTACGCTTTGTCTCAGTGCGGTATGTGGCTTTTGGTTGTACACTTTTCTCAGCAGGTTTGGCATTCTCTTTCTCCTCTTCGCGCCAATAGCGGTAATCGGTGTAGTTGCCCGGAAAATCCTTTATATCGCCACCGCCGTTAAAGACAAAGATGTGATCGACGACCTTATCCATGAAATATCGGTCGTGGCTCACGACAATCACACACCCTTTGAAGTCGCGCAGATACTCTTCGAGAACCTGCAGTGTTTCAATATCAAGGTCATTGGTAGGCTCGTCGAGGACAAGGAAATTGGGATTTGCCATAAGCACCGTGCATAGGTAGAGGCGACGTTTTTCGCCACCGCTGAGCTTATATACATAGCTATACTGCTTTTCGGGAGAGAACAGGAAATGTTGCAGGAACTGCGATGCCGTGAGCATCTTGCCTGCGACGGGAATAACTTCGGCAATATCCTTGACAACGTCAATAACTTTCATCTCCTCATTGAATGAAAGTCCCTCCTGGCTGTAGTATCCCCATTTAACCGTTTCGCCGACTTCGATTGTACCACTGTCGGGCGCAACCTTGCCGAGCAACATTTTTATGAATGTGGATTTGCCGGTGCCGTTATTGCCTACTATGCCAAGTTTTTCGTAACGTGCGAATGTATAATAGAAATCCTTTGCAATGACCTTTTCGTCGAACGACTTTGAAAGGGCATTCATCACAAAAATCTTGTTGCCGATATACTGCGACTTTATCTCAAGCGATACCTTGCTGTCATCGCGCATGGCTGCGGCTTTCTCTTCGAGCTTATAAAATGCCTCGATACGATATTTAGCCTTATGGGCACGAGCCTGTGGCTGACGACGCATCCAGTCGAGTTCGGTACGCAAAAGATTTCTTGCTCTTGCCGTTTCTGCGGCAAGATTCTGCAGACGTTCCTCGCGTTTCTGCAGAAAATAGCTGTAATTACCTTTATAGCGATACACCTGTGTATCGTCTATCTCAATAATCTCGTTACAAACGTTATCAAGGAAATAGCGGTCGTGCGTTACCATAAGCAACGAACCGGTCATCCTGGAAAGATAATCCTCCAGCCATTCCACCATTTCTATGTCGAGGTGGTTGGTTGGCTCATCAAGAATCATCAGGTCGGGTTGCTCTATAAGCACAGCAGCCAATGCCACACGTTTTTTCTGCCCACCCGATAGTTCTCTTACAGGCTGTGAGAAATCGTTTATCTTCAGTTTCGACAGCACCTGCTTCACACGGTTCTCATAGTCCCACGCATCAAGACGGTCCATCTCCTCCATCAGGTGCTGAAGGTCATCCGAACCAGTTTCGAGAGCCTTTTCGTAACGGGCTATTATATCAGCCTTGCCACTACGCTGCAGACAAGCCTCAATAACTGTTAGTTCTGAGGCAAATTCCGGTTCCTGTTCAAGATAACCTACACGCACACCGTTGCGAAGGGTTATCTTGCCATTATCCCATGGCTCTTCACCGGCAATAATCTTGAGCAGGGTACTTTTTCCCTTGCCGTTACGTGCCACAAGACCTATGCGTTGGCGTTCCTCGACAGTAAACGATATGTCGCTGAAAAGTTCAAGTTCTCCGAATGATTTTGATATATTCTCTATTTGCAGGTCTATAGCCATAAAGGGAATCTCTTTTAAAATTATTCAAGTGTTACTGTCTTTACTTCTATCGGCTGATTCAGGAACGGTGATGCCTGGTCGCCGAACTTGCCACCGGATTCAGTAGTGCAGAAAGCGGTTACACCGCCTTTGGTGCATAAAGCATCCATTTCGGGATGACGATGCAGATAATCCTTGAGCGAGGATGCAACAGCTGCTCCTTGTGTCAGGACAATTATTCCCTCGGGGACATACTTCTTTATCTTGTCAATGAGAATGGGATAGTGTGTGCAACCGAGAATTATAGTATCTATTTTGCTATCACGGGCAAGCAGATTGTCGATGTGGCGTTTGACAAAGTAATCAGCCCCCTCACTTGCAAATTCGTTGGTCTCGACCAACGGCACCCAGATAGGGCACGCCTCTCCAGTCACTTCAATATCAGGGAAAAGTTTGCGTATCTCCAATGGATATGAAAGAGATTTTATTGTTCCCTCAGTAGCCAGCACACCCACATGACGACTTTTTGTAACCTCACCGATACATTCAACGGTGGGACGGATTATTCCAAGCACCCTGCGATTGGGGTCGAGCAACGGCAGGTCGAGCTGCTGTATCGAACGGAGAGCCTTTGCTGATGCTGTATTGCATGCAAGGATGACAAGCTGGCAACCCTGTGCAAAGAGATAGCGCACAGCCTCGCGAGTGAATTCATAGACAATATCGAATGAGCGCGTACCATAAGGAGTACGGGCATTGTCGCCAAGATAGATATAATCATACTCAGGCAACAATCTCTTTATCTCATCGTATATAGTCAATCCACCGTATCCTGAATCGAAAATTCCAATAGGTCCGGCTTCTTTTGAGAGGTTAACTAAGCTACTCATCTGTCATTTATTAATGATTGAATCTGCTTCCTCTGATTCAGCTTCCAAAACAGCTTCAATAGCCTGCTCTATTACAGATTCCTTTGTATCTGCGACACCTTCAGATGATGTATCATCAGTTTTTTTCTCCTCACCGGCTACGGAGATTTCCTTTTCATTGGCATCATCGGCTGAAGCTCCGGTTGTCTCTGTTTCCGTCTCTGTTACAGGAGTTGCAGTTTCTGCAACAGGCAATGTCGGGATTTCATCTGTAGCAATGCTGTCGGCAGCAACCTCTACAACCTCAACAACCTCGCGCAACGGACGTTCGGGATAAAGTATCACAGAGATTATATCCGCTGTTATGTCCTGTCCGAACACAGGATTGATATATCTATAGCCACCATTATCCGTATCTATCGCATATGACAACGACAGCTCCTCACATACTCGTGGAAGGGCTGAATCCACAGCCAGACGGCTTGTTTCAGTCAGCGAATCCTTTGCATGTCTCAGCCATCTTTTCAGTTCGTCACGAAAAGATATGCTGTTATCGATAAGTTGCTGAAGTTCCTTCTGTCGCTTACGCAATATCGGCTCGGGAAAATCGCGCTGACCATCAAGAAATGCTACATAAAAACGGGTCAATTCCTGTTCGTTGTGGTCAATCTCCTTGAGGCAACGTTTCTTTAGCTTATCATAGCCGTCCATAGCAATTTTATATTGCGGCAACGAATCAAGAACAGCCTTATAACTGAAATACCCGAACTTGTTTTGGGACATCAAAAAAAGTGGTGAAAAAACAAGCAATAAAAATAGTTTACGCATGGCTTTCACTATATAAAGAGAGGGGGATATAACAATCCCCCACCCGTTTTTTTAAATTCAATTATTTACCCTGTAGAGGATTTGCTGCAGGAACTGCATTGGCAGGAATACCGAGTTTTGCTCTAACCTTCATTGTAACATCTTCACAAAGATTCTTGTTGATGTAAGGTATAGCACCTGAAAGGTCAAAGATACAGATGAAACCACCCTCGGCACCTACAGTATCAAGAGCATCGCGCAATGCCTGCTGGATAGCAATCATCTTCTCCTGCTCAGCCTGCTGAAGATTTACTGTAACCTCCTGGCTGTACTGACGGAGACGCTCGTCGAGCTGCATCAACTCCTCGTAACGACGCTTAAGGATATTCTCGGGAACAGAATCCTTCTGCAGTTTCTCAAACTCAGTACCTTTCTTCTCAAGTTCTGTACGCATGCCGTTGAACTCATCGGTGTACATCTTCTCAAGTTCCTTAAGTTCTTTCTGAGCCTTGTCGAACTCAGGCATAACCTGAATAATCTCTGCAGAATTGACATAACCGAACTTCTGCTGTGCAAACATACTCATTGGAGCAATGAGCATGAGTAGAATAAAAATCTTTTTCATCATATTTATATTTAAATTAAACAATCTTCTTCAATAAAGACGGAATATATAGCTGTTTATTACATTCAGCAACGTTAAATAAACATAATCAATCGCCATACCCCAATTTGGTAAGCACATCGGCACTTATATCAATCGATGGGGAAGAGTATATAAGGCTGACTGCCGAAGAACGGTCTATTACCATAGTGTATTTCTTCAACTCGCATATATCCTTTACAGCATTGTATATCTCCTCCTGGATAGGAGCCATAAGGCTCTCTCGCTTCTTGTACAGCTCACCTTGAGGACCGAAATATGTACGCTTCAGTTCACTTGCAGCCTTTTCCACCGCAAGAATCTCCTCTTCACGCTCTACGCGCTGCTTGTCCGAAAGGAAAGGCGATTCGCTCTGATACTGCTTGTAGAGTGTTTCAGCCTCCTGTACAAGTTCCTCAATCTCACCCTGCCAACGTTTGGACTGCTGGTTTAGCTGTTCGTTAGCACGCTCGTATGCAGGAATATTCTTAAGGATATATTCCATATCGACAGTAACATACTTCTGTGCATACATTCCGGATGCCATACACAAGAATAGTGCTGATATTATAAATAGTTTCTTCATAACCGTTATTCTTTTATTGTTAGAACTCCTGACCAAGTATAAAGTGGAAGTGACTGCCACTATACTGTGACGAGCCGAATACCTTGTCAAATCCGTATGCCCAGTCGATACCAATCAGACCTATCATCTGCAGGAATACGCGAACACCGACACCGGCACTGCGCTTTAGGTCGAAGAGGTTGAACTTGGAGGCATCAGCCCACGCATTACCACCCTCAATAAAGGCAAGACCATAGATTGTTGTCGCATTCTGCATGAGGAACGGGAAACGCAACTCAAGACCCAGACGTGTATAAGCATAACCTTCGCGTCCGTAAGGGGTGAGACTACCATTCTCGTAACCGCGCAAAGCAATCATATCGGTTGCGTAGTTGTATGAATATCCACTCATACCGTCACCACCCACGTAGAATGTCTCGAACGGCGATTTCTTATTCTTGTTGTAACTGCCGAGGATACCGAAATCGGCACGTGTCATAAGCACAAGATTATATTTGCCCGGAGTGAGTGATGTATATGTTCTGCTACGGAACTTAATCTTATAGTACTCAATCCATTTGTGCTTGTCGCGCAACTCGTCCTTATATGCAGGGCTGTTCACATTTGTAGCAAGATTTGCATAATCCTTGCCGTCCCATGCCGAATAAGGCGGTGTCGCTGAAGCAACAAGAGAGAACTCCGAACCTGAACGTGGGAAGAATGGATGATCGACAGTATTACGTCCCAATGTCAATGCAAGGTTGATATTGTTACAAACACCATTGGTGATAATGAAGTATTGCCAATCCTTCAACGAATATATCTGATAGTTCAGCTCTGCAGATAGTGTGAAATTGTCATCGGGCCAGCGCAAACGACGTCCCCAACCAATGGAGATACCATACATCCTTAAATATTTGTCAGGGTCATAGTATGATGATACGTTGTTGTAACCATAGTTATAGTTGTTGTAGTAGTTACCGTAACCATAAAGATAGTTTGCATAGTTGTTGTAATATGCCGAATTGTAATAGCTGTCGGCAACGTCGGTCTGCATTGACATGAATGCCGATACAGAGAATGAATTCGGACGTTTGCGTCCCAACCATGGATCGAAGAACGAAATATTGTATGCCTGGTAATATGTACCGTTTGTCTGCGCACTTATTGAGAGAGTCTGACCGTCACCCTGTGGAATGATACCACGACGCAAGGCACTCTTTCTGAATATATTGCGCATTGAGAAGTTTGTGAACTTCAACGCCAGCTTTCCAATGACACCGGTCTGTCCCCAACCGGCAGAAAGTTCAATCTGGTCGCTGCTCTTGGTCTCTAATTTCCAATTCATGTCAACAGTACCGTTTTCCGGATTAGGCACCACTCCGGGGTCAATCTTCTCTGGGTCAAAGTGTCCCATATTGGCTATGGCACGATACGAACGCTCAAGAGCATCCATAGAGAAGAGGCTTCCGGGAAGAGTGTATAGCTCACGACGTACTACATCTTCATACAGACGATCGTTTCCGCTGATAGTTACACGTCCTATAGTTGCCTGAACACCTTCTATCACCCTCAATTCAAGATCGACAGAGTCGTTCTCAATACGAGCCTCGGTGGGAATTACGTTAAAGAAAACGTATCCATCGTTATAATAGAGATTCTTGACGGCATCCTCATCCATCAACAGACGATTCTCGAGTTCGTTCTGATTATATACGTCACCCGGCTTCATGCGCAATACCATATCGAGCCATGCAGTAGAATAGACACTGTTGCCGACCCACTTGATATCACGTATATAATATTTGCGACCCTCTTCGACTGTCATATAAATATCGATGGTCTT
>JAGBSZ010000078.1 GCA_017631585.1 Bacteroidaceae bacterium | reverse complement strand
AGGCAAGATTCTCAAGGCTGAGGTCGTGACCGGCATTCAAGCCAATACCCAACTGTTTGACACGCTTTGCCGTCTCAAAGAAAGGAGCTATAGCCTCTTCGCGGTTACGGGCATATCCATGCGCATAAGGTCCTGTATAGAGTTCCACTCTGTCGGCACCTGCCTTTGCGGCATATTCAGCCATGCGAACATCAGCATTGATAAAAATAGAACTGCGTATTCCTGCCGCACTAAGTTCATTGATAATATCGCGCAAGAAATCCTGTTCCTCCACGGTATCCCATCCGCAGTCGGATGTGAGCTGCGAGGGTTTGTCGGGAACAAGTGTCACCTGCGCAGGACGCACACGCAACACAAGGTCGAGAAACTCCTTTGAAGGGTATCCCTCGATATTGAATTCCGTACGCAGGATTGCACGCAATGCAGTAACATCGGCACGACGTATATGACGTTCGTCGGGACGCGGATGCACAGTAATGCCATCGGCGCCGAAAAGTTCACAATCCTTGGCAACCTTAAGAATATCGGGGTTATTACCGCCACGGGCATTCCTTATCGTTGCCACTTTGTTAATGTTTACACTCAGTTTTGTTTTCATGTCAATCAATAATCCTTTGCTATAAAACCACTATTATGGGTAGTTTAGGATATTTTCTCTGCAAAATTAGTATAAATAAAAAGAAATATAATATAATTTGTCGTAAATTTGCAAACAGATAACAAAACAGACTTTGTTATCGCAATAACAAACCCAAGAAATCATGATATTCGCAATATTCGGCAACAAACATCAGACAAAAAAGTCAAAAAGCATCGGAAAACTGTTCGATGCCATAACAAAGCGTGGCGACAACTTCATCATTGACAAGCCATTCTATGACTTTCTTTGCGAAGAGGGCACAGCCGTTCCCACACCCGACGGAATTATCACAAATGATGATTTCAACGCCGATATTGCCATAAGCTTTGGCGGTGACGGAACATTGTTGCGCACGGCAAGCCGCATAGGGCGCAAGCCAATCCCCATTTTGGGCATAAACGCCGGACGTTTGGGATTCCTCACAACCACATCGAACGAAAATATCGATTTTATACTCGACAAGATACACAGCGGAGAGTATGACACCGAGAGCCGAAGCCTCATCGAAGCCGTAACCAAAGGAGGCGAACTGAGCAACTATCCCTTTGCCCTCAACGAGATTGCCGTAATGAAACACGATTCATCCTCAATGATGACACTCGAAGCCACAATAAACGGCATTGATAAGATAACATATCAGGCTGACGGACTTATAGTAGCCACCCCATCCGGTTCTACAGGATATTCATTGAGCGTGGGCGGTCCTATAATTTCACCCGAAGCCAATGTTCTGGTGCTTACCCCCATTGCACCGCATAGCTTGAGCGCACGTCCCATTGTAATTGATGACAATGCCACTGTTGATATAAAAGTATCCAGCCGAAGCCACAATTTCCTTATAGCCATAGACGGACGTAACGAAAGCTGCGATGAAGATATGACCGTAACGGTGCGTAAAGCCGGTTACAGACAACTTATAATACGTAGCAAGGAACACTCGTTCATACAGAACCTGCAGGAAAAGCTGATGTGGGGAGCAGATATTCGTGAATAAAAAAATGATGCACAGCACTGTGCATCATTTTTTTATTCCCAACCTCTCTTTACCAGCCACTTATACACTATCGGTATAATGTAGATATTGAGCAGTGTCGAAGAGAGCAGACCGCCGAGGACAACCACTGCCATGGGACTTTGTATCTCGTTTCCTGATGCAGAGCCGTTCAAAATCATTGGCACGAGTGCCAATGCTGAGGTAAAGGCTGTCATAAGGATTGGTGTGAGACGATCGACGGAGCCTGCCATTACTGCATTTTCGAGCGACATGCCATCGGCACGCAAATGTTGATAGCGCGACACAAGCAATATACCGTTACGGGTGGCAATACCGAACAGGGTGATAAGTCCTATGATTGCCGGGATGCTCATAACAGCCGAAGTGAAATATGTTGCAAGGATACCGCCTATCAGAGCCAAAGGCAGATTAAGCAACACCACAGCTGACAATGCAGCACTCTTGAACTCGCTGTAAAGCAACACAAAGACAACAAGGATTGCTATTGCTGTTGTAAGCCACAGAGTACGCGACGCCGACTCTGCACTCTCGAACTGTCCGCCGTATTCAAGGCGATAGCCCTCATCGAGCGGGAGATTCTTTTCGAGATACTCTGCCACACGTTCTACTGTTCCTGCAACATCACCGCTTGCGATATTTGCCGAAACAACAACCTTGCGCTGTACATTCTCACGGCTGATGCTTCCGGGACCACCCACAGAGACAATAGATGCAACATCATCAAGTGCCACCTTGCCCTTTGGAGTATCAATCAGGGCACGCTTAACACCATCGATGCTTTCGGTATAATCCTTGTTAAGGCGTATTATAAGGTCGAAACTACGTTCCTCTTCATACACGCTACCCACCTTTTTTCCTGGAAAAGCTGATTCCACAAAGCTGTTGAACTCACCCATTGTTATACCGTAAAAGGCTAGTTTCTCCCTGTCGGCACGAATCTGCAACTGCGGTGTCTCAACCTGTTGCTCCACATTCACATCGACAACCTCGGGAAATGCCGTCAGAAGTTCCTTTATATCTGTTCCTTTGCGGAAAAGAGTGCTTAAATCGGGTCCGAAAATTTTTATGGCAAGGTCGGCTTGTGTTCCCGACACCATGTGGTCGATGCGGTGTTCAAGCGGCTGTCCCACCGATGTCACCACACCGGGGATTGAGGCAAGACGCGCACGCACCTCACCAAGAAACTCTGCCTTACTGCGCTCTGCAAGAGTAAAATTGACATCAATCTCGGCTCCGTTCGATGTCTGCGAGTGTTCATCAAGCTCACCGCGACCAGTACGGCGTGCCGTACTCTCTACCTCCGGAATCTGTAAAAGTTCCCTTTCGATTGCAGCACCAAGCCTGTTGCTCTCTTCGAGCGATACTCCGGGACGTGAAACTGCCGATATTGTCAAAGCCTTCTCGTTGAATTCCGGCAAGAAGCTGCGTCCCATGCTTGCAAAAAGGAACATACAAACCACAAACAACAGCACCACTGAGCCTGTTATATATCCGGCATGAGCAAGCACCCAACGGAGCGAATTACGGTATCCGCCGAGAAGCCATTTATCCACCCAACTCTTTTTTTCGTTTCTTGTAAGGTACTTTTCGCCCGAAAGCATCAGTTTGCACAACAACGGAGTAACCGTCATTGCCACAACAAGTGACATCACAAGAGCTATCAGATATGCTATACCCAACGGCTTAAGCATGCGACCTTCGAGACCGCTCAAGAAGAATAGCGGGGTGAATGTCACCATTATTATGAGTGTGGCATGGATGATTGATGCACGGATTTCAGACGAAGCCTCAAATACAATGCGCATTGCCGATTGACGCTGTTCCTTAGGCAATGCATGATTCTCGCGCAGACGTTTATACACATTCTCGACATCGATAATGGCATCATCCACAAGCGAACCGATGGCAATGCACATACCTCCCAACGTCATTGTGTTTATATCCATTCCCAACAGGTACAGAACAATTACAGTACCCAACAACGACAACGGTATTGCCAACAAGGAAATCACGGTTGAGCGTATGCTTGTGAGGAAAAGGAATAGAACGAGAATGACGCAAACAGCACCCTCAATCAAAGAACTGCCCACGTTGTTGACAGATGCCTGTATATAGTCTGCCTGACGGAAAATCCTTGTATCGAGCTTTACATCGGCAGGCAAAGATTTTGCTATACTTTCAAGATTGCGTTCGATATTCTGTGTAACGCTCAGAGTATTTATGCCCGGTTGCTTTGAAATGGATAGTATTATAGAGGGCACAGCATTCTGCGAAGCATATCCCTGCTTTACTGCCGGAGCGATGACAACATCGGCAACATCGGCAACACGCACCACTGTTGTACCGTCTGCCTTCACAACTGTGCTGCCCAGTTCCTCTACATTATTGCTGCGTCCCATTCCGCGCAAGTTGTACTCGTTGCCAAAGTCACGTACGACACCGGCACCCACATTCACGCTCATAGCCTCGGCAGCACTCTCCAGCTCACCCATTGTGACACCGTACATATCCATGCGTACAGGGTCGGCAAGCACCTGATACTGCTTGTAATCGCCTCCTATGATTGTTACATTGGACACACCGCCCGTTGCAAGGATTGCAGGTTTTACAATCCACTCGGCAAGAGTGCGCAGCTCCATCATCGATGTGCTGTCTGCCTGCATACCAATGAACATAATCTCACCCATGACGCTTGACTGAGGAGCCAACATAGGCGTAATACCCGACGGCAACTCTCCTGCAAGCAGACTCATTTTTTCACTTATCACCTGGCGCGCACGGTATATATCCATTCCCCAATCAAATTCCACCCAAACAAAAGAGAAGCCTTGTGATGATGACGAACGCACTCTGCGCACATTCGTAGCACCGTTCACAGCTGTTTCTATGGGGAATGTAACAAGACGTTCAACCTCTTCGGGTGCCATGTTGGATGCATCGGTGAGGATAACTACTGTAGGCATTGTAAGGTCGGGAAATACATCGACCTCTATTTTCTTTGCCGAATATATACCGCCTACAGTCACCAGCACCACAGCAAGCAACACCAGCAGTTTGTTGTTCAAAGAGAACTTTATTATTCTGTTTAGCATGGCTGTAGCTTTTTAATGAACATGACCTGCGTGTGGGTCGAGAGCCGCAGCACCCTGAGAAAGCTTTAGCACGACAGCACCCTTTGTAACAACTCGCTCGCCGGCATGCACTCCGCTGTAAACCTTTACCATAAGACCATCTGTTGCACCAACGACAACACTGCGCTTTTCAAAAGATACAGGAGTGTTCTGCACAAAGACAAAATAGCTGCCCATCTCCTCCACAATGGCAGAACGTGGAATCACCACATTTTCAACGGCACTGTTCTCTGATGAAAGATAGAGAGTTACGATACTTCCGGGAACAACACCACTCACGATGTCCGTTGTTACAGTAACAGGTATCATATTGCACTCATTCACAGAACGTCCTACGGCAACAGTTCTGCCATCGATGTTGCCAAGCGAAACGAGCTCGCCCGATTGCAGCTCGATATTTACATTTCTTATATTATTCAACTGCGCTGCATAACGCACGGGAAGTTCTGCTGATATATTTACGCTACCTGCACGTTCAATCCTTGCAACAGGAGTGCCCGGCTGAACATAATCGCCGTTGGCAACAAGGAGCTTTGCCACATATCCGGCAAACGGGGAGCGCAGGCAAACCTTACCGTTGCCGAAACTGCGCTGCATGCTTGTGTAACGTGCCTCGGCGCGACGATAAGCAGCCTCGGCTGCCTGATATTCGCGTTCCGACACAATCTTATCGATGAAAAGGAGCTTTTTTCGCTCATAGTCCGCTTTTGAAAGGATATATTCGCTTTCTGCTTCGGCATATTTTACAGCTGCGTCATTGTCTGTGACATCGCCACCCTCAAGATAGAACAACGGCTCGTCAACAGCAACCTCTTTACCCTCGAGTATATTACCGACAAACTGCACCTTTCCGCTTGTTGTTGCTACGATTGTTGTGAAATTATCGGGCAACACATCAACCTTTGCGGCAACCTTTACAACACCGTCGAAAGAGCTTTTACCGGCAACGGCTGTAGCAAAATCTATTTTCCAGCTCTGCTCCTTGCTGAAAGAGACATCGCCATCCTTTGCTTCTACAGCAAAGCCGTGACCGGGATGAGGTGCATGACTGTGGGCATGAGTATGTCCATGTGCCGAATGATTGTGGGAATGGTCGTGAGTAGCGTGCTCATCGTGGCTGTGATTATGGGCGCAAGCTTCGCTGTGTGCATGTTCTACATCAACATCAAAATGAGCATACTCACCGGCAATATCCAGATAGAGAACGCCATGACCTGCCTCCTCGGGAGCAAAATCGAAATGATAAACACCCTTATGCATTGCATTGGCAGTGGCAGAAACCCTCTTGCCGGCTACAGAAAGAAGCAACTCTGCTTTGTCGCTCTCTGCAGGCTTGAAGTCATCGAGGCTTGTTGCATACAAGGTGATACATGATTTTTTTCCTGCTTCAAGCCCTTCATGCTGCAGGAAAAGCTCCATATTATCGGTGTATGCGACAAAAGAGTGTACATGATGATGCTCGTGATGTTCGGCACTCTCATTATGGTTATGTTTTTCGCATCCCATAAAAACAAGAAGCATTGCCAAAAAGAGTATTTTTTTCATAGTATATTTCAAAAAAATGATTTGCGTTCGTTCAAAAATTATTTTGCACTGTAGTTTCTTGCCCACTCCTTATCTACATAATTCT
Organism: Bacteroidaceae bacterium; assembly: GCA_017631585.1. Classification (GTDB taxonomy): domain Bacteria; phylum Bacteroidota; class Bacteroidia; order Bacteroidales; family Bacteroidaceae; genus HGM04593. Next base: position 11,551 of record JAGBSZ010000078.1, on the reverse strand, counting down.
CGATAAGCGTGCATGCATGTGCGCTGAAGTCGAGACCGCACGATATTATTCTGCTCCACTCCTCTTTACCCAAAGAAGAGATTGCTTCGCGCTCGACTGATGCCGAGAGCAAGCCATATACAACTCCGGCGTTGAAATTGTCTCCTGCGCCCACAGTGCTTACAACATCCACCTTTTTAACAGGGAATGTCCCGGTAAAACCGCGGGTAAAGAGTTTTACATCGCCGTCACCGCTTGTAAAAATGAATTCGGGAGTATAGAATTTTATCTTCTCCTTATATATTTTCTCAGCGTCGGTCATGTCATAAAGATACCTGAAATCATCGGCAGAACCGCGTACTATGTCGGCAAATTCAAGATTCTCGATAAGAGCTTCGCCCAATTTTACACGCTCGGCAACATGATTCTTGCGGAAATTTATATCGTAGTATAACACAGCCCCGCACTCTTTGGCATATTCAAGAAATGCCTTTGTCTTTTCGCGCAACACAGGATTGAGTACAAAGTATGAGCCGTAAAGCACAATATCGCCTTTTTCAATCTTTGGAAAATCGACTTCAAGACGATTGTTTGGATAATCCTTATAGAAAAGGTATTCTGCATCGTTTCTTTCATTGAGAAAGGCAAGTGCAAGTGGCGATTTTCCTCCGGAAAAACAACATACCGAAGAGGCATTCACACCGCTGTCGCGAAGATGAGAAAGTATTATTTCACCAATTCTGTCATCACCAACTTCGCTGATGAATGCGGCATCTGCCCCCACACGACCAAGCGAAATGATACTGTTATAAACCGAACCACCCGGAACAGCCTTTACCGGTTGGTTATTCTTGAAAAGTATATCGAAAACTGTTTCGCCAATTCCTATAACCTTACTCATCTATTGCCTCCTTTATTAACTGTTCCAGCTCCTCCACACTGTTTGCCACCACCATAAAACGTTCAAAATCCCCTCTTATAAAGCCGGCGGCATTGAAATTGTCCAGCACAGAACATAAACCGTCCCAAAAGCCATTGACATTATAAAGAACCACACGCTTGCCGTGATAACCAATTGTTGCGGAAGCCATCACATGAAAAATTTCATCGAGAGTACCGATACCGCCGGGCAGAGCCACAAGTATCTCACTCTTCTCAAGCATAATATCCTTACGCTCGCTCAGGTTACGGCAGGGAATATGCTCATCGAGCAACGTGCTTACACGATTACGCTCCACAAGTATATCGGGAACAACGCCAATGATATGCGCACCGGCAATCTTTGCCGCTTTGGCAGTCGCCTCCATAAGCCCGAAGCGCGCACCGCCATAGACCAATGATGCACCCACGCGTCCAAGCATTGCACCAACCTCGTTTGCCGCATCGACATATAATTTGTCGATACTTTCGGACGCAGCACAAAAAACCGCTACACCTTTTCCTGCTGACATATTATAAAGACTGCATGTCGTTGAGACGCTTATATACTCCATCGAGTTCAAGCAGCTCCTCGTGTTTTCCACGCTCTACAATCTCGCCGTCGCGCAGAACGCATATTTCGTCGGCATTCTTGATTGTTGACAGGCGGTGTGCAATGGCAATGGTTGTACGGTCTTTCATAAGACGTTCAAGAGCCTCCTGAACAAGACGTTCGCTTTCGGTATCAAGAGCCGATGTAGCCTCATCAAGAATAAGGATTGGAGGATTCTTGAGTATTGCTCGAGCAATACTTATGCGCTGACGCTGACCACCCGAAAGACGGCAACCACGGTCACCCACATTGGTATTGTAACCATCCTCGGTTTCCATGATGAAATCATGTGCGTTTGCAATCTTGGCAGCCTCGATAACCTGCTCCATTGTTGCATTTTCCACGCCAAAGGTTATGTTGTTGTAGAAACTGTCGTTGAAAAGAATAGCTTCCTGGTTCACATTACCTATAAGCCCACGCAAAGACTTGACTTTCATATCCTTGACGTTGACGCCGTCGATGGTTATACAGCCATTTTCAACATCATAATAACGTGGGATAAGGTCAACCATTGTGGATTTTCCGCTACCCGACTGACCAACAAGGGCTACTGTCTTGCCTTTAGGTATCTTGAGATTGATGTTTTTAAGAACATCGCGCTCGCCATCGTATGAGAATGTAAGATTCTTGAACTCGATACCCTCCTTCATCTCAGGAATTTCAATTCCCTTGGCACCGTCGGTTATAGGATTCTCGGCATTGAGAATAGCATCGACACGCTCCATTGATGCCAATCCGCGAGGAATATTGTACGAAGCCCTTGAAAGGTCTTTCAACGGATTTATCACACTATAGAGAATTGTCAGATAGTATATGAACGAAGCTGCCGAAATAGGTGAATTCTCACCAAGAATCAAGGTGCCACCAAACCACAGCACAATGACAATAAGCACGGTGCCCAGTGTTTCGCTCACAGGGTGTGCCGATGCCTGACGTATAGCAACTCGCATTGTTGCCGAGCGCAACTCATCGCTACATTTACGGAAACGTGCAGACATTTTCTTTTCTGCAATGAAAGCCTTGATAATGCGCAATCCGCCAAGAGTCTCCTCCATCTGGGCTGTTGTCTCACCCAACTTGTGCTGAGCCACAGCCGAAGTAGCCTTCAACTTTCGACCGATAGCACCCATCACCCAACCAAGCGAGGGAACTACACACAAAGTAAAGAGTGTCAACTCCCAACTGATATAGAAGAGAGTGGTCATATATATCAATATGAACATCGGATTCTTGATGAGCATATCGAGCGATGTTGCTATTGAGTTTTCCACCTCGCCCACGTCACCTGTCATTCGAGCCATGATGTCACCTTTACGCTGCTTTGAGAAGAAGCCGATTGGAAGAGTAACAATCTTGTTGTACAACTGGGTACGCATATCGCGAACGATACCTGTACGCATAGGAATTATCGCTGCAGAAGAGCCAAAATAGCATCCGGTCTTGAGCAGAGTCATAAAAATAAGGAAAAAGCCCAAAAGAAGCATGACCATAGAGGCTCCGTGCTCCTCGGAGAAAGAGTTCAGATACCATGTGGCATTGTTGAACAGCACATCCTTGGCATTGCTCGAATCCATTGCAGACCATTCGATGAATTCCACACCCGATGTATCGTTTATTTTGAACAGAATCTGCAATATCGGTATTATAACCATGAAAGAGAATACGTTCAAAATCGCAGAAAACAGAGTGAATATAAGAGAGAGAATCAAAGACCTCTTATACGGCGGAACAAAACGCTTTAGTATCTTAAAAAATTCCTTCATATACTTTGCTTTTTATAAAACGGTGACAAAAGTACAATTTTTTATTGTTTTTGCTGATTAATTATATTTTTTTAATACTTGAAACTGCTATAAAACAACCTGTTCGGCTCAAACCCAGCCGAGTTTCTTTGCAAATTCCCATATAACCATACCTGCTGTGACAGATACATTCAACGAGTGTTTTGTACCGAACTGCGGTATCTCAATGGCGCCGTCAGACGCATCTACGACAGACTGTTGCACACCCTTCACCTCGTTGCCGAGAATCACAGCATACCTGTCGCCTTCAACTGTTACGAAATCCTGCAAAGCTATACTGCCGTTACACTGTTCCACTGAAAAAATACGATACCCCTGCTCACGCAACAGAGCAACAGCCTCATCGGTAGATTCAAAATGCTGCCAATCGACAACATCTTCGGCTCCAAGAGCAGTCTTGTGTATTTCGGCATTGGGAGGAGTTGCCGTGATTCCGCAAAGCACTATTCTTTCGACACGGAAAGCATCGCTCGTACGGAACACCGAACCCACATTATGCAGACTGCGCACATTGTCAAGAACAACCACCAGAGGCAGCTTCTCGGCAGAGCGGAAATCATCACCGCTCATGCGCCCCATCTCAGTTACAAGTTTCTTTCTGTTCATACCAATTTGCTCCAATCGGTGTTTCTCATATCACCCTCACGTTCAAATGTTGCATGCATTGAGAGTGCAGCTGCCACATTATGCGACACATGACCTTTCTTTGCTATTTTGAGATAATCCCACAACATATTACGATACTCGGGATGAGCACAATTCTCAATCAGCAACTTAGCACGCTCGTCGGGTCCCTTTCCGCGCAAATCGGCAACACCCCACTCGGTAACCACCACGCGGACATCATGTTCAGTGTGGTCGGCATGTGTAACCATAGGCACAATAGAACTAATTGCACCACCCTTTTGTGTCGAAGGACACATGAATATTGATACATAAGCGTTACGCGCAAAGTCTCCCGAACCGCCGATACCGTTCATAAGACGTGTACCGCACACATGTGAAGAGTTCACACAGCCGTACAAATCCACCTCGATTGCAGTATTCATTGCAATAAGACCAAGACGACGTATAATCTCTGGATGATTTGATATTTCAGAAGGACGGAGTACGAGCTTGTCACGGAAGAAATCAAGATTGTCATATACATGCTGCAGGCACTCCTGGCTGAGCGACAGCGAACAGGTACTGCCGGCTCTCACTCTGCCAGCCTCCATAAGGTCTATGACAGAATCCTGAAGAACCTCGGAATACAAATCGAGTGGAGGAATCTCACTGCTGTCCTCAAGAGCCTTCAACACAGCATTGGCAACATTACCGATACCGCTCTGTATAGGCAATCCCGATGCCGGTATCACTCCGCGTCTGATATCGTTGAGTATAAAGCCAACAACATTCTCACCAATCTTGCGTGTCACAGGGTCAAGTTCCTTGAAAACCACCTGCTCATTGGGCTGATAAACCTCAACAATACCCACTACCTTTTTTGGATCGACCTGAACGTAAGGCTTACCTATGCGGTCAGAAGCCTTGTAGATAGGAATTTCAGTGCGATAAGGCGGGTCTTTTGGCTCATAAACGTCGTGCAGACCCATCGTATGATGATATGTGTTACGCTCAATTATTATTCTGTCGGCAAGATTTGCAACAGTTTGACCGATACCGCCTGCTGTTGTAAGATACACCTTTCCATCGGGAGTAATGTCGATAGCCTCGAGTATAGCAACATCCACCTTGCCCAGATAACCGTAGCGCAAGTCTTGTGCCATTAACGAGAGATGCAAATCGGTATATGTAATCTCCTTTTCGTTTATGGCACCGCGCACAGTGGGATTCGATATGAAAGGTGCGCGGAAGTTCAATGCCTTGGCACGCGTAAGCATACCGTCTATGGTGTCACCCGTGGATGCACCCGAATAGAGATTGATTTTAAACGGTTTGCCGGCTGCATGAGCCTCCTCTGCACGTTTTGCCACCTCGGGAAGCACAGCCTTGGGAGTTCCCGACAAAGTAAATCCACTGATTCCTACGCCATCACCATTGTTGATGTAGCATGCCGCCTCTTGCGGTGTTAAAATACGATATGTCATGTTTTTGTGTTTAGTACTTTCTGTTAAATATTTCGGCATGTATAAAAGCGCGCTTCGCTTCGGAACGGTTCTTCAACGACATCTTTGGAGTTCTGTCGTCAGCAGGTACAATAACGGAATTGTCCGGCGCAGCCTTTTGCACTTTATTTTCCACCACTCGCTTGGGCGCGGCAGTTTTTTGGACATGATTGTTTACAACAGCCTTATCATTGGGATTTTCCTCATACACATCGAACCAAGAACCATTCCATTCGGGGAACGTATCATTCCCGACAGGCGTGCCCTTAACATCGGGGTGTTCCTTCATTATATGCTTTACCACGTAAACGATAAGATATACAGCTGCAAAAATAAGATAGATAACTGCTTTAGACATAATCAATCATTATTAAAGAAATCCTTAAACATTTCATCAAATATCTCTCCGCGGGTGAGACGACCATCTTTAAGACATATTACATCCACCTCGCCTTTTACCGACAAAGCACCGTTTGCCTTGTTGTAAATATCCTGCAGAAAGACAAGCTTTGCACCGCGACGCTCCATATTTATGCACACATCGAACTTGTCGCCTCCGCGCAACGGACGCTTGTATTCTATTGTGACTTTTGAAACCATCGGGTCTATTCCCTGACTGTGGAGATGAGCAAAACTGCCACCTATAGACTCAAGGAACTCATGGCGTGCATGCTCCAGATAATGCTGATAGTTGGCATTGTTCACAACGCCCTGAATATCGCACTCGTAGTCACGCACCTTCATTTCAATGCTGAACCTGTATTTTTCCGACATATTTTGAATTTTATATTCGCACAAGTACAAATATAGCAACAATAAGTTTATTGTTGGCATTTTTTTCAAAAATTATAGAAAATAATTCACGCAATACATAAACTACAAATTATATTCCATAAATTTTCATTTACTACAAAATCAATAAACACCGGGTTATTACTTAAATAAACTTAAACAGCACATTGAATATAGAATAAATTGGTTATTTTTGCACAATAACTGATGGAAGCTAAAGAAATTCAGCAGATATACGCATCGCATCCGGGTGTTACGGCACTCATGCAGTTGCGCGAAGAGGGGGGCAAAAAGCGCGTTCTCCTCGAAGGTCTTTATGGCAGTGCGGCAGCAATGGTGCTGTGCGGTATGAGAGAGAAAGCCCCTGAACAGACATTCCTTGTTGTGATGAACGATGCCGAAGAGGCAGGATATTTCTATCACGACCTTGTACAGATTACAGGCGAAAAGGGTGTACTCTTTTTCCCCTCATCGTTCCGTAGGGCAATGAAATATGGTCAGGAGGATGATGCCAACCGCATTCTGCGCACCGAGGTAATGAGCAAACTCTCATGCCGTCGCAGAAAAGAGGGGTTGACAATAATTACCCACCCCGAAGCCCTGGCAGAAAAGGTTGCATCGCAGAGCGACCTCGACAAGAACACACTGACAATAGCCATAGGCGACCGTATAAGCCGCGATGAGGTTGAGAAAAAACTTGCTGAACTGAAGTTCAAGGAGGTCACATACGTATATGAGCCGGGAGAGTTCGCCGTACGAGGCAGTCTGATTGATATTTTCTCCTTTTCATCGGAATATCCTTACCGCATCGACTTCTTTGGCGACGAGGTGGAAAGCATAAGAACCTTTGAGGTGGAATCACAGCTCTCGAGAGAGAAGATGGAGGAGATTTCCATTGTCCCCAAGGTGACAGGAAAAGAGGCTGTTCCCATAACCGATTTTCTGCCCAAGAATGTAATTCTCGTAACCAAAGACATTGAATTCATCAAAGGCAATATCGAAAAACTGCGCAATGAAGGCTTTTCTCTGCAGGCAAAACTCTCGGAGAGCAAATTGCCCGATATGCCCGAACTTATGTCGGCTGTTGAGATTGAGAATTTCGCACGCCATGTAAAACATTGGGAGATGCGTAGCGACAACAACAGCAACTGCACAAAGGTTAAGTTCGACATATCGCCACAGCCACTTTTCCAAAAGGATTTCGACCTTGTAAGCAATAATTTCAGAAGCTACATCGAAAAAGGCTACAGACTGATGTTGCTGACAGACGACCTGCATCAAGCCGACCGTCTGAAAGCAATATTCGACGACCGTGGCGATGATATACCATTTACCCCCGTGGGACGTACAATACACGGAGGATACATCGACAACACCCTGCACATAGCCTTTTTCACCGACCACCAGCTATTCGGACGTTTCCACAACTATAAACTGCGAAGCGAACGCGCACGCAACGGCAAGGTAGCCCTTACACTCAAAGAACTAAAAGAGTTCGGCATAGGCGATTACATTGTACACATCGACCATGGTGTGGGAAAATTCGGCGGACTTGTACGCATCCCGAACGGTAATTCCACACAAGAGGCAATAAAGCTCATATACAAGAACGACGACGTTGTTTTTGTATCGATACACAACCTGCACAAAATATCGAAATACCACGGCAAAGAGGGCGATGCTCCTGTGCTGAACAAACTTGGTACAGGCGCGTGGGAGAGGATGAAAGAGCGTACCAAGAGCAAAATCAAGGATATTGCCCGCGACCTTATCAAGCTCTATTCACAGCGTTACAAGGAGGAGGGCTTTGCCTTCTCGCCCGACAGCTATCTGCAGAACGAACTTGAAGCAAGTTTTATTTACGAAGATACCCCCGACCAGTTCAAGGCAACCAACGAGGTGAAACGCGACATGGAACGCAAACGTCCCATGGACCGCCTTATATGCGGAGACGTAGGCTTTGGAAAGACCGAAGTTGCCATACGCGCCGCTTTCAAGGCTGCCACCGACGGCAAACAGGTTGCAGTGCTTGTACCCACAACGGTGCTTGCCTATCAGCACTATCTCACATTCAAGGAGCGCCTTAAAGAGTTCCCCTGCAATGTACAATACCTGAGCAGGGCACGCAGTACAGCCACAACAAAGAAACTGCTCGAGGAACTTAAAGAGGGAAAGATTGATATTATCATAGGCACACACAAGCTCACAAGCAAAGAGGTTAAATTCAAGGATTTGGGACTGCTCATCATCGACGAGGAGCAGAAGTTCGGCGTAGCGGTGAAAGAGAAACTGCGTCAGCTGAAAGTGAATGTTGACACACTCACCATGACAGCCACCCCCATTCCGCGCACCCTGCAATTTTCCATTATGGGCGCACGCGACCTCTCAATGATACAGACACCGCCACCCAACCGCTACCCCATCCACACCGAGATACACACATTCGATGCCGAAGTGATAAAGGAAGCGGTAGGCTTTGAGTTGAGCCGCAACGGACAGGTATTCCTCATAACCAACAGAATATCGGGCATGGAAGAGCTTGCGAGAGTGGTAAAGAAGGCTGTCCCAGATGCACGTATATGCATAGGACACGGACAGATGGAGCCGGCAGAGCTTGAGAAGAGACTCTACGAATTCATCAACCACGATTACGATGTACTCATAGCAACATCAATAGTGGAGAACGGTATTGACATCCCGAATGTAAACACAATAATAATAAACCAGGCGCAGAACTTTGGTCTGAGCGACCTGCACCAGATGCGCGGACGCGTGGGACGTGGCAAGCGCAAGGCTTTCTGTTATATGCTCACCCCTCCACGCGATTGCCTCAGCACCGATGCACGCCGACGACTCGAAGCCATAGAGAGTTTCAGCGAGCTCGGCAGTGGCATGCACATAGCCATGCAGGACCTTGACATTCGCGGAGCCGGCAACCTTTTGGGAGCAGAACAGAGCGGTTTCATTGCCGACCTTGGATACGAAACCTATCAGAAACTGCTTGCCGAGGCAGTACACGAACTAAAAGACGAAGAGTTTGCCGACATTCTGCCACACGATGAAGAAGATGAGAGCGACACATTTGTAAAAGAGTGCTTTGTGGAGAGCGACCTTGAACTGTTGTTCCCTGCGATATATGTCCCCGACAGCAACGAGCGCATATTGCTATACCGCGAACTTGACTCGCTCACCGAAAGCCGCGAGATAGAGGCATTCCGCGCAAGGATGAAGGACCGCTTTGGTGCAATACCCAAGGAGGGCGAGGAGCTTATACGCATGGTGACATTGAGACACGAAGCGCAGAGACTGGGCGTTGAGAAGATATATCTCAAAGGAGGCAGGATGAACCTGTTCCTTGTTGATACACGCAACGAACGCTACTACACAAGCGAGACCTTTGGAGCAATCATGAGCTACATACCCACAAGCCAATTCAACTGCAAGGTACGCGAAGGTGACGGACGGTGCATAATCACCGTTGAAAACGTGAAAAACATAGAAACGGCACTCGCATTTATCGAAGAGATACAAAGGCACGGCAAAGCCTCGTATCATAGTCAATGAAAATATAGATTAATTTGATAAACAGACTAAGAAAGATATACCAAACAAAAAACATAAATGAACATGAACAGAATCTTGAAAACAGCAAGTTGCTTTATTGCAACAGCACTGCTGTCGGCAGGTGCAACAGCACAGACAGCAGCCGGTGGCATCGACGCAAAGACACTGAAAGAGCTTAGCGACAGCTACAAACCCACAACAGCCGAAAAGGCATTGCAGAATGTGATGCTGTCAAAACCAATCAAAGAGTTGTCACTCAACCAGGAGAATCTCAACGAGCTTGACACCTATTTCAGTCACAGCGTGCCTTCAAAAGGCATCACCGACCAGAAATCATCGGGTCGTTGCTGGCTCTTCACCGGCTTGAACGTATTGCGTGCAAAGATGATTGCAAGCGAAGAGCTTGGAGCATTCGAATTCTCACAGGTGTATAACTTTTTCTACGACCAGCTTGAGAAATCGAACCTCTTTCTGCAGGGCGTTATCGACACACGTAAAAACCCATACGATGACCGCACCGTAGAGTGGCTTTTCAAGAACCCTCTCAGTGACGGCGGTACATTCACCGGCGTTGCCGACCTTGTAGCCAAATACGGTATCGTTCCAAAAGGCGTGATGAAAGAGAGCTACACAAGCGACAACACATCGGCATTCTCGTCACTGCTCAAGACAAAGTTGCGCGAATTTGGTCTTGAACTACGCAAAGCACACGAGAGCGGCAAGAAAGAGAAAGAGCTTTTGAACATCAAGAAAGAGCAGTTGAAGGTAGTATATAAGATGCTCGCACAGGTGTATGGCGTTCCACCCACAGAGTTCACATGGGCACCAAAGGATGCAAACGGCAAATACCGCGAAGAGCCACAGAAATATACTCCACGCAGCTTCTATGAGAAATATCTGAACATAAACCTGCAGGACGACTATGTAATGTTCATGAACGACCCCAGCCGCCCCTATTGGAAAAGCTATGAGATTGAGTACGACCGCCACGTATATGACGGACACAACTGGCTCTACATTAACCTGCCTATTGAAGAAATCAAGAAGATGGCAATCGCATCAATCAAGGACAGCACAATGATGTACTTCTCATGCGACGTAGGCAAGTTCCTTGATTCAAAGCGCGGAACACTCGATATCGACAACTATATATATGAGGAGATGTTCGGTACAGAGTTCGGCATGGACAAGAAAGAGCGCATAGTAACTTTCGACAGCGGTTCATCACACGCCATGACATTGAAAGCCGTTGACATCGACAAGAACGGCAACACCGTAAAATGGCAGGTAGAAAACAGCTGGGGCGTTGGCTCAGGCTTCCAGGGCACACTCATTATGACCGACGAGTGGTTCGATGAATATATGTTCCGCCTTGTTGTCGATAAGAAATATATACCGGAGAACATTTTGAAGATTCTCAATGAGAAACCTACCATGCTCCCTGCTTGGGACCCGATGTTTACTCCTGAGGAATAATTATAGAATGACAAAAGTTAAAGTTTTGTCATCGGCGAGTTCATTAGCGGCTGGTCGCACGAAGCATGGATGAAAATCATGCCGTGCGGGTCGCTAAGAAATGAACGAGCCAATGACATTACAAACACGATTCTAAGGGCAGATACGCCGTGAAGTGAACCCCAAAGTTTGGACAAAAAACTTTGGGGTTCACTTCAAGACCCCGCCCTTTGTATTTTAAGGCAGCTTTTAACCTTTGAACTTTAAATTTATATTCCTCTTCAAGTCGTTCTTTGGTACTTTCTGTGCCGACAGAAAGT
>JAGBSZ010000077.1 GCA_017631585.1 Bacteroidaceae bacterium | reverse complement strand
TCAGGAGTAAGCGAGGAAATGTTTAAAGTGCGGTAGCGTTATATTTTCTTTAATAACGCTATAACCGCACGAGTCCCGGAGCGCCTGAACAGAAACGAATAGGCTTGAGCGACAAGCAATGTTCGACCAAAGGATATTGCAAAGCAATTCCTGAGCAAAGAACATTGCGAATGCTTGTGCAAGCGAGTAAAAGCCAAACTTGTTTGAGCTTTTACAACGAACGTAGCCAAGTTTAGCCTAAGGCAATTTTTTACTCTGTGCCGAGTTCTTTGGTACTTTCTGTCGGCACAGAAAGTACAATGAGAGAACGACTTGAAAAGGAATACAAATCCAAAGCTGTAAGGTTAAAAACAGCCTTTAAGTATAAGGGCAAACACGCCTGTTCGCCCATACAAAAGAATACAAATCCAAAGTTTAAAGGTTAAAAACTGCGTTTTCCTATAAAAACAACCTACAAAAAACTGCGTTTTCCTTTTTCGGCAACAAGCAAGCACACCGGCAGATTAAAAACGGAACCCGGCTAAAATCCAAAAATCCAAAAAAAATCATATATAATTTTTAATCAACCAATAATTTGATTACTTTTGCATTTTGGAAATTGTATATAATAAAAAAAACAAAATAGAACTATGAGCAAGAAAGAGACAGAGAAACCAATTCTCGCAGATGAGGTACTCGGCAAGTCTGAGGCCTTTGTAATCAAACACAAGAACACAATCGTTGGAGCAATCGTTGCCATTGTAGTTGTTGTTTGCGGTTACCTCGCATACAACACATTCATTTCAGAGCCCAAAGAGGCAGAAGCTGCAAAAGCAATCTTCAAGGCAGAGCAGTACTTTGCAAACGGCGACTTTGAGACAGCCCTCAACGGTGACGGCATCAACGCAGGTCTTCTTCAGGTAATCGAGGAGAACGGCGGTACAGATGCAGCTAACATGGCATATGCATACGCAGGTCTTTGCTACGCACAGCAGCAGAACTACGACGAGGCAATCAACTACCTTGAGAAGTTCAATGGTGGCGACAAGCTCGTATCACCAATGGTAAAATATGCCCTTGGCAACTGCTACGCACACAAAGAGAACATTGACAAAGCCATCAAGTTGCTTCTTGATGCAGCAGACGAGGCAGACAACATCACAGTAAGCCCCAAATGCTTGTTCGACGCAGCAGCGATGTACGAGAAACAGGGAAAGGCAGACAAGGCTATCGAGCTTTACAACAGAATAAAGAACGAATACCCACAGGCTCCCGAAGCATCAAACATCGACCGCTTCATCAACGCAAAGTAAGCATAAAATAAATTTATAACAACAAAATAATCAAGACCGTCCGAGATAATCTTCGGTCGGTCTTGATTGTAATAGATAAATACCATGGCAACAGAACTAAAGAACCTCTCAAGCTACGACCCCTCAAAGACACCTTGTGGCAAAGGATATAAAGTAGGCATCGTATATGCCGAGTGGAACGAAGAGATAACCCACGCCTTGCGCGACGGAGCCATAAAGACCCTTTGCGACAACGGAGTAAATGCAGAAGACATAACCGTAGCAAGCGTCCCCGGCAGCTTTGAGCTTATATTTGGAGCATCACAGATGGTGAAGAGCGGAAAGTACGATGCTGTTATAGCCATAGGCTGTGTGATACGTGGCGACACCCCACACTTCGACTATATATGCGAAGGTGTCACAGCAGGACTATCCAAGCTGAACGTAGAATATGACGTTCCCGTGATATTTGGTCTTATAACCACCAACACCCTGCTCCAGGCACAAGAACGCAGCGGTGGCCGCCTCGGCAACAAAGGCGATGAATGCGCAGTAACTGCGCTACATATGATAGCGCAGTTCAAGCATCAACAACACGAGCAGCAATAGGTCGCGAGAAGCACCGATAAAATTGGTGCCTCGCGGGTTGCAAAAAGCGAGTATTGTCAATGCGCAAAGCGCATCAACAACACGAGCAGCGATAGGTCGCACGTAGTGCAGCGCAGTTGCACCGTGCGGGTCGCTATAAGCGAGTGTTGTTAATGTGCAAATTAAGCGAGTATTGTCAATGCGCAAAGCGCATCAACAACACGAGCAGCGATAAAAACAAATCCTCTCAAAGGGCACGCCCTTTGAGAGGATTTCCTATTTATCAACTCATTATTTACTTGAAGTATCTGTTGTAAAGACCCTCAAAACCTTTACCGTGACGAGCCTCGTCCTTAGCCATTTCGTGAACAGTATCGTGGATAGCATCGAGGTTCAACTCCTTAGCGCGCTTTGCAATACGATACTTATCGCTGTTTGCCTCAGCCTCAGCATTCATACGCTTGTCAAGGTTGGTCTTTGTATCCCAAACACAGTCACCCAACAACTCTGCGAACTTAGCTGCGTGCTCAGCCTCTTCCCATGCGTAACGCTTGAATGCCTCTGCAATCTCAGGATAGCCCTCGCGGTCAGCCTGACGGCTCATTGCCAAATACATACCAACCTCAGTACACTCACCGATGAAGTGGTTGTTCAAATCCTTGATCATCTCATCGTCGCAACCTTTTGCTACACCGATTACATGCTCTTGAACGAACTGGATTGGACCCTCCTGCAACTCGTTGAACTTCTCTGCAGGAACCTTACACATTGGACAACGCTCGGGAGCTGATTCACCTTCATGTATATAACCACACACTGAACAAATATACTTTTTCATAGTCGTAAAATTTAAATTGTTTTTGAATTATTGTATTATCTCTATTATCTGTTTTATTTCTTTGAGCAGTCGGGGCAAAGGCCCTTCAGGTACAACTGAGCATCTGTAATCTCAAGTCCCTCGATACCATCCACCATTAAAAGAAAGTCTTTCTTTATATTGAAATCTATTATCTTACCACATTTGTTACAACGGAAGTGAGCGTGCTTGCTGCAATCCCCGTCAAAGCAACGGAATGTATCATCAATGGTGAGCATCAGTATCAGACCGGCATCTACAAAAAGTTTCAATGTATTATATACCGTTGTCAGGGAGAGAGAACCCAGTTCATCGCGCAAAGCCTCATACACCACTTCTGCTGTTGGATGCTCGCAACTGTTGCGCACATATTCGAAGATTGCAAGACGCTGCACCGACGGACGGATACCTGCCTTTATCAACTCTTCTTTAAGTTCTATTCTTGATACCATAATTGCTTCAAATCTTGTTTGTTTTTGCACTTCATTTCTGAAATCATTGCAAATATATAATCGTTTTTACTTTTACGCAAGCATTTCCCATATTTTTTTACAAATGTTTTAAAAAAAAATGAAAAAAGGAAGGAATATGGGGATAGATTACATGGCTGACTTTTATTTTTCGTCATAAAAGAGTACCTTTGCGACCAAGGTCGCACATGGCAACCACAAAAAGGTCGGTGAACATCACCGCCATATAGTAGATACAGTAGATACATTATTATAATATATAGGAATTTTGCTTTCAATAGATAACATAAGAGTTGACTTTGGTGGAACAAACCTGTTCCATGATGTCAGTTTCATAGTAAACAAGAAGGACAGGATTGCTCTTGTCGGCAAGAATGGTGCCGGAAAAAGTACATTATTAAAGATTATAGCCGGCATACAATCACCTACAGAAGGAGCAATATCAAAACCAAAAGAGTTTACAATAGGTTACTTGCCACAGGTGATGCATCACATTGACGGACGCACTGTCTATGAAGAGGCTGAGCTTGCTTTCGCACATATACACGAAATGGAGGCAAGGCTCGAAAAAATGAACAACGAACTTGCAGAGCGCACCGACTACGAGAGCGAGAGCTACCACGAGCTGATAGAGGACTATACTCATCTCAACGAGCAATATACAATGATGGGGGGTAGCCACTATGAGGCAGAGATTGAACGCGCCCTGCAAGGTCTCGGATTCAGACGTGAAGACTTCAAACGCCCCACAAGCGAGTTCAGTGGCGGATGGCGCATGCGCATAGAGCTTGCCAAACTGTTGTTGCAACACCCTGACATATTGTTGCTCGACGAGCCTACCAACCACCTCGACATCGAGAGTATCCAATGGCTCGAACAGTTCCTTGCACGCAGTGGCAATGCTGTATTGCTCGTAAGTCACGACCGCGCATTCCTGAACGCAGTAACAAACAGGACAATTGAGATTTCGTGCGGAAGAATATACGACTACAAGTTGTCGTATGACAAGTTCATGGAGAACCGCAAGGAACGTCGCGAACAACAGATACGCGCATACGAGAACCAGCAGAAGGAAATTGCAGACATAAAGGAATTCATTGAGCGTTTCCGTTACAAGCCGACAAAAGCCGTGCAGGTACAGAGCCGCATCAAGCAACTCGAGAAAATGGTTCCCATTGAGATTGACGAGGAAGATACAAGCCGTCTGCGACTGAAGTTTGCCCCTGCCACACGAAGCGGAAACTACCCGGTTATCTGCAACGATGTAAAGAAGAACTTTGGCGCACACACAGTATTCGAAGGAGTTAATTTCACCATCAACCGTGGCGAAAAGGTTGCTTTTGTAGGGCGTAACGGAGAGGGAAAGACCACTATGGTACGCTGTATTCTTGGGGAGCTTGCACACGACGGTGAGATTGTCATCGGACACAACGTTGAAACAGCATACTTTGCACAGCACGAAGCACAGTTGCTCGACGAGAACCTTACAGTATTCCAAACGATAGACAATGTAGCTACCGGTGATATAAGATTGCGCATACGCGATATTTTAGGAGCATTCATGTTCGGAGGAGAAGCATCGGACAAGCCCGTCAAAGTACTTTCCGGCGGTGAACGCAGTCGCCTGGCAATGATACGTCTGTTGTTGCGACAGATGAACCTGCTCATTCTCGACGAGCCTACCAACCATCTTGACATGCAATCGAAGGATGTTCTGAAAGAGGCTATACGCGATTTTGACGGCACGGTGATTATAGTGAGCCACGACCGTCAGTTCCTCGATGGACTTGTGACAAAGGTATATGAGTTCGGCGACGGTAAGGTGCGCGAACATCTTGGCGGAATATACGACTACCTGGCTACAAAGAATGCAACCAACATAAATGAAGCTTTGGCGCAAGGCAAACCGGCAACAGTGGCTGAGCCTCAGCAAAAGATGGTAAGCGAAAACCGCCTGAGTTACGAAGCCGAGAAACAGTTGCAGAAACAGCGACGCAAACTCGAAAAACTTGTAGAGGATGATGAAAAGGCAATAAATGAACTCGAGGGAGCAATTTCCGCTTTAGAAGCAGTGATGAGTACGGTAGAGGGAAGCACCGAAGAGAACTTTACAAAATATGCCTCGCTGAAGAAACAACTTGACGAAGCTGTCAGCCGTTGGGAAACCAACATGGAGAACCTGGAGGAGCTGTCATAACAAAATCTCAATGGATTTTCCACACACTAACGGAACGAGAGTATAAATGATAACATATTAATATACATAATGAAGAAATCTATCATCTGCATAGCCCTTGCCACTGCGCTCGGAGCATGCACAACTAACGGAAAAATGGAATCAAGATTATTGGCTAACATGGATACCGCCTACGCGCCCGGAACCGACTTTTTCGAGTATGCCACAGGCGGATGGAGAAAGGCAAACCCTATTACAGACGAGTATGCACGCTACGGACAGTTCGATGCCCTGCGTGAGAATAACCGCGAGCAGCTGAAAGAGCTTGTACTTGAGCAAGCAGCAAAGAAGAGCGAACCGGGAAGCAATGCACAGAAGGTTGGCGACCTTTATAATATGGTTATGGACAGTACACGCCGCAATAGTGAGGGTGTTGCCCCTATAAAGCCATTGATTGAGGAGATTGCATCACTCAAAAACAGAAACGATATTGCACTTTTGCTGGCGAAGAATTGCCGTAGCGGCATAGGCGGTATGTTCGGTACAGGCATAGGTACAGATATAATGGACAGCGACAACAACCAGCTTGGCATATACCAGGGCGGAATATCACTACCCGAAAAAGAGTACTACAGCGACAGTGACGAAGTATCGGAAAATATCCGCACAAAGTTCCGCGAATATGTTGTAAACATGTTCAAGATTTACGGATTCAGTGAGGAAGATGCAGAGAAGAATATGCAGGCTGTAATGAAGATTGAGACACGCATCGCGGCAAAGCACCTTAGCCGCGTAGAGCGCCGCAATCCCATCAACAGCTACCACAAGATAACTTTCGAGGAGCTTAAGAAACAGACACCGGGTTTCGATTGGGATGCATTCTATAACGCCTTAGGCATCAAGGATATTAAAGAAGTGAACCTTGCACATCCAGAAGCAATCAAGGAGGCTGTTGCCGTAATTAACGACACACCCATGGATGAACTAGTTGCATACCTTCAATGGAGAGCCATGCGTTCAACATCGAACGAACTTAGCGATGATATCGAAGCAGAGACATTTGCATTTTACGGAACTGTGCTGAGTGGCAAGAAAGTACAACAGCCACGATGGAAACGTGCGCTTAGTGCTGTGGATGGAGCATTGGGTGATATTATAGGTGAACTTTATGTGGCAAAACACTTCCCTCCAGCAGCAAAGGAGCGTATGGTCCAGCTTGTAAAAAATCTGCAAATAGCTTTGGGACAGCGCATCGATGCACAGGAGTGGATGAGCGACGTTACCAAAAAAGCGGCACACGAGAAGCTGAATACATTCACCGTAAAGATTGGCTATCCCGACAAGTGGGACGACTACAGCAAGCTTGTAATAGACCCTGCATTGAGTTACTATGAAACCTGCCGCAAGATGTCTGAATTCGATTGGGACAAGCATGTAGAGGAGAAATGGGGCAAGCCTGTTGACCGCACAGAGTGGTTCATGACACCTCAGACCGTAAATGCATATTACAACCCTACGACAAATGAGATTTGCTTCCCTGCCGGAATTCTGCAATATCCGTTCTTTGACATGAACGAGGATGATGCATTCAACTACGGAGCCATAGGCGTGGTGATAGGTCATGAGATGACACACGGCTTCGACGACCAGGGTCGTCAGTTCGACAAGGATGGCAATTTTGCCAACTGGTGGACCGACGAGGACAGCAAGAGCTTCAACGAACGCACTCAGGTAATCATAGATTTCTTCAACAAGATAGAGGTTCTTCCCGGACTTAATGCCAATGGAGAGCTAACCGTTGGAGAGAACATCGCAGACCATGGTGGTCTTACCATTTCAATGCAGGCGTTCCAGAATGCCACAAAAGAGAATCCGTTGCCTGTAAAAGATGGCTTTACCCCCGAACAGCGTTTCTACCTTTCATATTCAAACGTATGGGCAGGACACATCCGCGACGAGGAGGCTCGTAACCTTACCAAGAGCGACCCTCACTCTCTTTCACGCTGGAGAGTAAACGGAACTTTACCACACATCGACGAATGGTACACAGCATTCGGCATCACAGAGAAAGACCCTCTGTTTGTACCTGCCGAAGAGCGATTGAGAATTTGGTAATACAGATAAAGATGCCTATAAAAGTACCTGCCGGCCTACCGGCACTGCAAAATGTAATGAACGAAGGTCATGCGGTGGAGCTACTCGAGGCTCCCACCGCACAGACCTTGCGCATTGCCCTATTGAACATAATGCCAATGAAGGAGACTACAGAAGCCGACTTCATACGCCTTCTTTCAACATCGGACGAGGAGATTGAGCTTACATTGCTAAAGCTCGACACCCACACACCGAAACATGCAAGTCCCGAACATATGAGCCGATACTATACATCGTTCAACGATGTAAGGGAGAGCCGTTTCGACGGGCTAATAATAACAGGCGCACCTATTGAAAAGATAGAGTTCGAGGAAGTTACATACTGGCACGAATTGTGCGAAATCTTCGAGTGGGCAAGAAAGAATGTAACATCCACACTTTATATATGCTGGGCTGCACAGGCGGGTGTGTATCAGAAATTCGGAATACAGAAATATCTGCTCCCGGCAAAGATGTTCGGTATATTCCCACACACCATTGCAAAGCCAGAGATACCATTGTTTGAAGGTATTGAAGAGCCAATATACGTTCCTCACAGCCGTCACACGGAGTTGCACCGCGAGGATATTGTAGCAGAAAAGAGACTTGAACTGCTGTCGGAATCAGAACTGTCGGGAGTGTATATCATGCAGGAAAAGGGGACAAAGGACTTCTTTATCACAGGACACTCCGAATATGCCCTCTACACCCTTGACGGCGAGTACAAACGCGACGTTGCAAAGGGATTACCCATTGAATTGCCGTTGAACTACTACCGCGACAACAACCCAGCCAACGAGCCTGTTAACCGTTGGCAGGCAACAGCATGGAAACTATTCGGCAATTGGCTTAAATATTATTGCAAATAATCTTAAACCAAATAATTATGGCTATTTATTCTATCGACCACACCATTACGTGTTACGAGGCTGATGCAAACAAGATGATGCGTCCCACAACAATGCTTGACATAATGCAAGAAGCAGCCAACATGAGTGCCACATCATTGGGTTTCGGATATGACGAGATGATAGCATCCAACACAGCATGGGTATTGTCACGCATACACGTGCGTTTCAACAGCTATCCTGAATGGCGTGAGACTGTCAACCTAAAGACATGGCACAAAGGCATGGCAAAACTGTTCTATCTACGTGATTTTACATTGAGCGACAACAAAGGCAACAGACTCGCAGAGGCTACAAGTTCATGGCTGATCATAGATATGAACACACGCCGTCTTGTACGTAACAGCGAGCTTGCATCAAGCCCCGACAAATGCACCAACGAGGATGCCATTGCAGAACCTGCGGATAAGGTTGTGTTGCCTGTTGACATAGAGCCGGAGCTTGTGAGAAAACACCCGGTTACATGGTCTGAGATTGACCCTAACGGACATGTCAACAATGTAAAATATGTTGTTTGGGCGATTGATGCCGTAACACAAGAGGATATTAAAGAGAAACCATTGAAAGAACTTCTTGTGAATTATGACGCCGAGGTTATGCCAGGCGATGTGGTAAAAATATCACGCATACGCCAAGAGACCGAAGAAGGCATTGTCTATTACATAACAGGCAAGGTTTCGGACAAACAAAACTTTAGTGTGAAATTGTTGTTTTAAATTAATAATGACCGGCAACAGCCGGTCATTATTAATTTAAAACAATCTTCTTTACTTTCGTCTTACAACAAAGAATATTATAATATTCAATATCAGCACCAATAAAGGCGAGAACATCCGAGCATCGTCCAAATTAAGTGTATTAACGTCGTTACAATCATTGAATATAAAATATAGACAAAGACCATACGCCACATAATAGCCAACAATTAAAACAATTGAACAAACAGCAAGCCTCTTTTGCAATTTAAATTTACTGCAGAACGACAACCAGAAACCGAATAATGTCAATATAGTAATTGTAACAAGCACACCGCCAAACCACAGCGTTGGATAGGAAACTGTTCCGTCAGGAGCTATAAGGCAGAAATTGTATATCTCATACACAACTGTATTATCGAGTAAAAGCATTCTGCCAACCCTCGCAAACATAGTTCCTGCCAAGAAATAAATTGAAATTGCATAAAGCAACTGATATGGTCTTAACAAATTCAAAAACTTTCTCATAATAAACTAATATACAAAGGGAAATAATCGGTATTTTACTCTGTTGCAATACTCCCTATAACCGCAAAGTTCACTCATCAAAACTTTTTCTTCGTTACTGATTCTTTTTACAATAATGGGAATATAAGCAAGCATTATCACAAATGACGGCAGTGAGCCAAGCACAAGAGGCATTGAGAGAAACATCAATACCGTTGCCGAATACATTGGATGTCGCACTATACCATAGAGCCCGGTGTCAATGACCTTCTGATTCTCCTGTACTTCTATCGTACGTGAAAGATATTCATTTTCGCGCACCACTTCGGCGTACATTATATATGACAGCAGAAACACTGCCACAGCACTCCACACAGACCAAGTTGGCATTGCTATCCATGAGTATCTGAAATTAAGCCCGGCAACAACAAAAGCCACAATGAACATTACCCCACTGAGTGCCACAACTTTTTTTTGTTCAGTTTCTTTCTCTTTGGCATTGAGCCTTCTTTTGAGCAGTTCAGGCGAACGGAGCAGCATCAGAACGCCGACTATGAACATTGGCACAAACAGCACTGCCATCAACAGCCAGCCGCAAGGATAATGAATTGTTCCTGCCGGAAGAAACAGCAAAAGCCCGACAAGCACAAGTCCTGTAAAGAACTTGGTGCTTGCCAATGCCATGAGTTTTATTTTGGTTTGCATTTTTATTTCTCCAATGATTTAACCCACTCGTTGTAACCGCCCTTCAAATCAACCACATTCCTGAAGAAAACCTTTTCAAGAACCCAACCTGCGTTTTCACTACGTCTTCCGCTACGGCAGTAGAGAGCTACCGGGCGCTCGGGGTCGAGCGTTGTGGCAAGTTCCTCGTGTCCTTTGAGAACATCGATATTTATACTACCCGGAATATGTCCTGAATTGTACTCCTCTGCAGTGCGCACATCCACGAGCTGTACATCGGGATTAGCAATGAACTCCTTGAATTCGGCAACATCAACTCTTCTGAAATTGCCTCCCACGTGACTGACGCTACATTGTACGCATGAACTGATAGCCATAAGCACAAACAGCAACAATGGCAAAATTACTTTTTTCATAATCACAACAATTTTAAAAGTTCCTCTTTTGTTATCCCAAGCATCTCTGCCTTTGCCTTGAACTGTGGCAGTTCGTTGGAAATAAACTCTTTTTTCATATTATCCTTTATGCGCGCAACGGCACCCTCCTTGACAAAATATCCAAGTCCGCGCTTATTGTAGATAATCTCTGCAACTTCGAGAAGCTGATATGAACGTACGATTGTATTGGGATTCACTCCCACCATTGCACCCATTTCGCGCACAGATGGTATGCGCTCTTCCTCGCGCCAATCTCCACGCAGGATTTTCTCCTGCATCAGGTCAACGTTCTGCAGATATATCGGTTTATGTTCGCTGTACTCCATAATATACACTCTTTAATAGTTCACTTTCTTAATGCGGAAATAGGTTATCGCAAGATACAGGAAGCCGAACAACAAAGCTGCAATTCTCCAGAAAACCAACCAGAATATTATAAAGCCTTCCTCACTGTCGAAACAGTTACGTAACATTTCCCATACGTCACCAACAAAATCCGTATCGAACACCGCAACCGTCAATACAACTGTTACAAATGCTAAAGCCATATTGAAAAGTATAGTCTTCAACACCTTGTTCTTGCGGAATATGGCATTGAACATCATTGCATAGAATATCGGCACTTCAGTTGACAGGAAGCTATCCAGCAACGGCAAACCCATTTCGCCTACATCGCCGTTTTCCAATGTAATTGTTCCCAAAGAGTCGGCAAACGGATTATATATTTCAAGTTGGAGAAACGAGCCGACACCTGCTTGCGATAACAGCCACAGCAACATATCGGTTGCCTCAAGCACTGCGTATGAAAGCAACTGCACAACCACCACGCAAAGCACAATCATCGACAGCAGTTTCTCAAGAGTGCTTGCCGGAATCATGGCATACATATAGCCCTTTTTACGATTATTGATGTCTTTATAGACTATAAAGGGAGCCAATGTTACTGCCAGAGTAAAAAGGAATTGTATCAGACCGGCTCGGCTCTCTTCCCAGATATCACTATCCATAGTGAGGGACAACGTCCACGTAGCAAATATAATACTTGCAAAAATAAGGAGCGACTTGAAGAAACGTGGCATATAATTCACCACTTCGTACTGCACAAGTTTGCAAAAACGCTTTATATCAAATACTTCATTCATGGTCATTTACTTTTTTGAGTTGATGTAATTGAACAACAGTTCTATATTTATGCGGCTCTCTTCGCCTGCTGTATTCTTGCTGATTGAGCAATAGCCGCCAAGCCCCTCTTCGTAATAAAGAGCATCTTCGGGGCGATGCATTGTTACCTCAAAAACATATTCGCTCTGTATATCGGCAACACTCTTGTCGAGCAATACGCAACGCTTGTCAAGAATCATTATATGGTCGAGCAGATTCTCAACATCCTTCACCTGATGAGTAGATATTATAATGGTACGGTTATCGTCCATTGCCTTTGCCACCATCTTGCGGAATTCAGCCTTCGCAGGAATATCAAGTCCGTTGGTAGGTTCGTCAAGCAACAGATATTCGGTATTCATTGCAAGGGCAACACAAAGGATTGCTCTCTTTCGCTGACCGAGCGACAATGAAGTGAATTTACGGTTGATATCAATATCAAAATCATTAAGCAAGCTATTGAGCAGGCTCTCGTCGTATTTGGGATAGAAAGACGAAATACCACCTACATAGTTCTTGATTGATAAATCAGGACCTTCAAAATCCTCGGGAATATAGAATATCCTGGAGAGAAAACCGGGCATACGGTCTGCCGGCGAATATCCGTCAATATTTATTTCACCGCACTTTGTTGTGAGCAATCCGCACAACAGCTTGAAAAGAGTACTCTTTCCCACTCCGTTAGCACCAAGCAGACCATAAATCCTACCCTGCGCAAAAGTGGTGCTTATGTTATCCAAAACCTTTGCATTGGAATAAGCAAATGACAAATCTTTGACTTCAATCAAAGTGTATTAGTTTATTAGTACACTGCAAATGTAAATACAAATGCAATTACTTTCCAAATTTTTATGGCAATATTTTTAAAATTTATGCTATTTTCGCAAAAAATAAACTTTTATGAAAAAGATACATATTTATATTTTAGTGCTTCTTGTTGCCGTAGCATGCAACAAGCCTGTTGAAACAAACAATTACTGTGTATTGCCGTTGCCGCAAAATGTAGAACTCAACAACAAGACGTTCGCATTATCGAAAGCTAACAAACTTATTGTTGATGCTCCCGAAGAGGACAAAAGAATACTCGAAGAGTACATTACTGCATCGCTTTCCGAATTCGCCAATAACGGAAAGGGAACAATCAGACTTGTTGTCAAAGACAGTGTAGCCGGCATTTCATCGCACGAAGGTTATAGCATGACAATAGCCCCAAAAGAGATTACCGTTGAGGCTACAAGCGGAGCCGGACTCTTCTACGGCATACAGACAATTCTGCAAATGGCAAGGGAAAACAGCACCGTTGCCTGTGGCAAAATAACAGACGAACCGGCATTTGAATATCGCGGACTGATGCTCGACGTGAGCCGTCACTTTTTTGACAAGGAGTTCATAAAGAAGCAGATTGATGCCATAGCGCACTTCAAGATGAACCGCCTGCACCTGCACCTGACCGACGCGGCAGGATGGCGCATTGAGATTAAGAAATATCCAAGACTCACAAACTTTGCAGCATGGCGTAAACCGGGACTGTGGAAAGATTGGTGGTTCGGTGACCGTTTGTATGTAAACGAAGGCACAGAGGGTGCATACGGCGGTTACTACACACAGGATGACATCCGCGAGATTGTAAAATATGCACAGGAGAGATACATCACCATCATCCCCGAAATAGAGATGCCTGCACACAGCGAAGAGGTGCTGACAGCCTATCCGGAACTATCATGTACCCACGAGCCATACAAGCAGGCAGACTTTTGCATAGGCAATGAAAAGACATACGAATTCCTTGAAAATGTATTGAGCGAAGTAATTGAATTGTTCCCCAGCGAATATATACACATAGGCGGTGACGAAGCAGGCAAAGCCTCATGGCCACATTGTCCGTTGTGCCAGAAGCGTATGAAGGAAGAGAATCTCAAAGATGTAAACGAATTGCAGAGCTACCTGATACAACGCATAGAGAAATTCGTGAACAGTAAAGGCAGACAGATTATAGGCTGGGACGAAATTCTCGATGGCGGACTTGCACCAAACGCTACGGTTATGTCGTGGAGAGGAACAGAGGGCGGATTGGCTGCCGTAAACAGCGGACACAAGGCTATTATGACTCCCGGTGGTTACTGCTACCTCGATTCATATCAGGATGCACCACACACACAGCCAATGGCATTCGGTCCATATATGCCTCTTGATAAAGTATATTCATACAACCCGATAGAAGGTATTGAAGCAGAGAAGGCAAAACTTATCCATGGTATCCAGGGAAATCTTTGGGTAGAATACATTCCAACCGAAGAGATGGTGGAATATATGATTTATCCGCGCATACTTGCCATTGCAGAAATTGGATGGAGCAACCCTGCAGAGCGCAATTTTGCAGAGTTCCGCGAACGTGCAATAAATGCCGTTGAATGGTTGAGAGGAAAAGGCTACAATGCCTTTGACCTGAAGAACGAATTCGGTCAGCGCAAGGAGGCATCACAGGAATCGGACAACCTTGCAAAGGGAAAGAGCATAGTATATGCCGAGAATGCACCATACAGCAACAGCTACACAGCCGGTGGCGACAACGCGCTTATTGATGGTGTGCATGGTGGCTGGACATATACCGACAAGAAATGGCAAGGATTCATCAGCGGAGGTATAGACGTGACTATAGACCTTGGCGAAGAGATAGAGATTACAAGTGTACATGCCGATTTCATGCAGATGTGCATCCCCGACGTATGGATGCCTGCAGAGGTAACAATTGCCTTGTCAAGCGACAATTGCAATTTCAATACCGTTGCCGAAATAAAGCACAATGTGGTACGCGACGAGGAATTGTCGTTCAAGAACTACGGCTGGGAAAGCGACAAAGCCATAAAGGCACGCTATGTACGCTACACTGCAAAAAGTGGCAAACAGGGCGGATGGCTATTTACAGATGAAATAGAGATTAAGTAACAACCAACAAATCAGTATATGAATACAAAGGGACTTACAACAGCAATTTTGGCTTTTGTATTGACATTGCCTATAAATGCAGTAGCGCAAACTGATGTAAACAGGGAGAAATATCCCGATTACAGCGATTGCATAAACCCGGACCACACAATGTTGCAAACAGCAACAGCGCAGAATGGTCTATCGCGCAGCATTGAGGCAAGAGGCACACGACCTGCATATGTAAACAATGCCGAACAGAAGTTTTTCCCTCCCGTATTCAACCAGGATGGTGGCTCATGCGGTTCGGCTTCACGAATATGCTATATGTTCACATACGAGCTGAACGCATACCGCGACCTTGACGGAAAACAATCAAAGAACTACTACCCTTCGCATTTCGTATGGCTGCTGACCAACAGCAGTTCGGGCAAGAACGAATTTGTCACAAGCATAGGAGTTCCATCGGCAGCAACATACGGCGGACAGACATACTCTTCCAAATTCGGTAATCAGGACTGCAGCAACAATTACTTCGGTTGGATGCAGGGATATGACAAATGGTTCGAGGCAATGCACAACCGCATGCTCGCGCCTGTAAACACGCCATTGAACGTGGGCACAGCCGAAGGACGCGAACTTGTAAAGAACTGGTTGTGGAATCACAACGGCGACACAAGCTTCAAAGCCGGTGGCGTATGCGGTATCGGTGTTGCCAGCAATGGTGGTAATTACGATGCAAGAATACCCAGCACCTCTGCCAACAGCAATGCCGGGGTTGTTGGTAAAAAATATGTAAAATCGTGGGGTACACAGGTTGACCACGCGCTTACAATAGTAGGTTATGACGACCGCATTGAATTCGACCTTGACGGCAATGGCGTTGCCGGAGAAACAAGCAAGGACGAGGTTGGAGCATGGATTATTGTAAACTCATGGGGCAGTTCATGGGGTAACAATGGTTTCATATATTGCCCATACGCCTACGGAGGTGCCACATTCAACAGTAATGGTACATTCACGGGCAATTGGTGGCAACCCGAATTGTACAAGGTAAGAAAAGATTATCGCCCACTGCGTACCATTAAGCTTGAGATGAACTACTCACGCCGAAGCGAAATAAAGCTCTCTGCGGGTATATCATCAGATATAAATTCCGATACTCCGGAAAAAGTAATTGAGTTCGAACACTTCAAGTATGCAGGAGACGGCAATTACGGAAACACAAGACCGGCGCCCGAAGTACCTATGCTCGGCAAGTGGGCTGACGGCAAGATGCACACAGAGCCAATGGAATTCGGATATGACCTTACCGACCTTACCAAAGGGTATGACCGCAGCATGCCTTTGAAATATTTCTTTATTGTTGAGACACGCGACTGGGCTGCAGGAAACGGAAATATACACAGTGCATCAATAATGAACTACGAATTCAATGAAGAAGGCACTGAAACACCGTTTATACTTGCTAACGGCAAACAGGAGATAAGGAATGCAGGCAACAAGACCATCATATCCACCATTGTATATGGAGAGCCTTATTACGCACCGCAGAACCCGTTGATAAGCAACAACACCCTTCAATGGAGTGCGCCTTTGCCATCGACAAACAAGGTATCAAAATACAATATATACCACAACGACAACAAGATTACAGAAGTCTCAGCCAATACTTTAAGCTATTACATTCCATCGACAGAGAGCAAAGAGGGAGTGTTCGGAGTTACAGCAGTTTATGAAGGTGGCATAGAGACTGAAAAGGCAAGCACCACAGCACCTATTCCTCACGAAAACACAAACAAAGCAATAAATTTCAGAGTATCAGGCGTGAGACTTCCTGATGTATTCAATGAGAAATACGAAGAGGCTACCATCGAATACTACATAAAGCCAAATTCGTTGAAAAGCTGGAATCAGGTTGTAGGTCCGGGCTGGGGTACATTCATGATGCACGCCGAAAGCAACGGAGCATTCACTGCAGGTTGGAACACAACAGCCAATGACCGTTTTACCACCGGAACATCGATATTGCGTACAGGAACATGGACACATATTGCTGTTGTCATAAAAGGCAACAGAATGACACTTTATGCCAATGGTGTTGAAAAGGGCAGCTGCACATCATCCAATTACAGTGGTATAGGAAGTTTTGGAAATCTGGAATTCAGAGCTGAGAATGACTATTACAACACAAACAACGATGCACAATATGACGAGATTCGTATATGGAATGTGGCACGCACTGCCAACGAAATAAAAGATTCGTACGCATCGCAAATTTCAGGCACACTTTGCCCCAAAGGCTTGATTGCATATTATAAAGGCGATATAATCAATGTCAACGGCAAGAGCATGCTGCACGAATATATATCGAGCAGGCATGGCGAGTTCCTTAACAGCAGCTACAGCAGTGAAACAAGCAGCCAGTCGCTCAACGGCAACACGTCACCAAGCGTCAGCATCAATGCCATAAAGGGCAATGTATATGCAGGAACACCCGTTAAGCTGTCGGCAACATACAATAATGCTGTTTCTAATCTGAAATGGACCATACAGGATGCAGGAATAACCAATCTTGCTGTAGCCGAGCCTCTTGTTACATTCAAGACATCAGGCTACAAGACTATAACCGTTGTTGCCGAGAACAGCAATGGCAACAGCGTCACCAAGGACATGACAATATATGTATATCCCGAAAAGGAGATTGATGCATCCTTCATTGCAAGCAAGAGTGACGTGGTTATGGGTGAAAAGGTATCGTTCATAATCAAGAATCCGTCCTTTGGCGAGATGTACGAGTGGAATATCACCGGAGCCGAAGAGAATACCGTTTATGGACAGCACGGATATGCCATATTCAAGGAGCCGGGAAAACAACAAGTGACTCTAAAGGTAACATCACTCAGCGGAGAGAAAACTGCAACATCAAGTATAGATATAAATGTTGCAGGCTCAGCCCCTGTGGCTGATTTTGAGGTAACGCCGGCAGTTGTTCTGAAAGGAGAAAGAGTGTATCTTACCGATAAGTCAAAATATACTCCCGTAAATTGGTGCTGGACAATAGAGAGCGATGCCAAACAGTATGTAATAAACGAGCAAAACGGAAGTTTCACCCCCAAAAAGAGCGGAATATACAATGTAACGCTCGAAGCCGGCAACAACATCGGTTCAAACAGCATAACACGTGAGCGTGCTATAACCGTATGCAATGCCGACAGCAGGAACGGACTGAACTTCAGTGGAAGAAGCAATGCAAAAGTCACTGCGACCACAACCGGATTTTCGGGAAGCAGCAATGCGTTTACAGTCGAATGGTGGATGCGTCCGGATAATCTTCAGAGCAACTGCCTTGGCATAGGAGAGAGCGAATCGACATTCCTTGTTACCGCAGAAGCAGACGGAAGAGTAAACATACACATAGGCGGAAGAAAAATAAGGGGATATTCAGGCTATATTATAGCTAACGAATGGCATCACTACGCAGTTATACTGGAAAACGGCTATGTAAGCCTGTACCGCGACGGTGAATATTTTGAGAGAGATTATGTATCATACAATGCAAACATTCCTTCACTCGGCAGATTTGTCATAGGCAATGACAATGCTACAATGAACGGACAGATTGACGAATTGCGAATATGGAAAAAAGCACTGAACAATGAAACGCTTGTAGAGGTATGCAACGCACCTATTGAAAACCCGGGCGAGCATAGCGATTTGGTACTTTACTACGACTTTAACCAGAGTGGTGGCGATGTCATTGACCGCACATCAAATGGCAACAACGGAGTACGTAGCGGATTCGGCCCTGACGGCGATGCCTGGGGACTGTCAAAAGGTGTTTTCTGCCTGAGCTATGGTGATGAGGCTACAAAGGAAGATGTAACATCGCTCTACCTCACCAACTACCGTGCAGCATTTGCTCACAGCAACAACTTGGTAAATCCCAATGTAAGCAACCGCTTTTACGAACTGACAGGATGGACCATTGAAAATGCTGTTGTTAGTGGCAATATAACAACCGGTGCCCATGTGGATGCCCAAAAGGATTACTTTATGACATTCACATCAAATTGGGACGGATTCGATGCTGTAAAAAACCACAAGACATACCAGACTGCTACACTGCCGGCAGGCAAGTACAAGTTTATTGCCAAGTATTACGATAAGTGGGAGGGACAAAGCGGAAACAGTTATCTTGTTGTGGCACAAGGCACAGGGTTACCAGATACAGAGAATGTCGCAAGTGCGATAGCATACACAAAAATGAAGGAGTATGACCATGCAACGGTATTCTCGAACGAAGTTGAGTTTATCCTTGAGGAAGAAACAGAAGCTTCATTGGGTTTGATTGTTAACTTGAGCTACAAATCGTGTCTGACAATAAAAGAGTTCATCCTGGAATGGGAGGAACTTGAAAATTCAGGCGAAGAGGGCGGTGATACAGCCGTAGAGGATGTAGAAAGCACCATATACGAGGGAACAATCTACAATCTTCAGGGAATAGAAGTTCTTAAACCCTTAAAAGGGAATATATACATAAAGGACGGAAAGAAAATAGTAATAAAATAAGACGCCATTTGCAGACAAGACCAAGAAATATTTTTTAATATATGGTGGATAAAATCTGGCAAAATTGTTAGTTTTACAAAAACATAAAAACATGAAAAAGAACCTATTACACGTTTTAATGGCAATATTCGCAATGTTGCCATTTGAATTTTTTGCACAAGTTATTACATGGGAAACCGGAAGAAAAGAGATTGCTACATGGAGCTACAACGAAGAGACATGTGTCTTGTCAATCTCGGGTAGCGGAATTTTGGATAAAACTTATTCAACAGAATCCACAACCATCATAAACAACACAATAAACTCTGCAAAAGAGATTATAATCGGTGAAGGATTCACTGATATAAAAATTTTTACAGACGGAAGCAAGGAACTAAACAACCTTGAGAAAGTAACCCTGCCATCCACTCTTTGGGCGAGTACATCATCGAATAATAATGCCAACTGCTTCAACAATTGCCCGAAATTGAAAGAGGTAGTTTTTACTGAAGGAATAGAGGTTATACGTGGCTTCAACAATTGTGATTCCATAAAAAGCATTACAATTCCGTCCAGTGTAAAAAAATTCGATGCTTTTGGAGAATGTACCTCATTGAGAAGTGTTCATATCACTGATATCGCAGCTTTATGCAGAATGAATTATAACGTTTCAGGTTTCACACATTCACCTTTCTGCAATGTGATACAGCATGGAGTTCTTGACAATCAAATAAATGAATACACAGCGATTTTGTCAGAGCCGCGTGACCTGTATCTGAACGGCAAAAAGATTACCCACCTTGTAATTCCTGATTCAGTCGATGAAATTAACACATACGTTTTTGCAGGATGCTCTGCCGAAAAAGTGACATTGCCTAAACAATTGAAACATATATATGCATACGCATTCAGAGGAATGACAAACCTTAAAAGCATTGAATTACCTGAAGGCACACGTGTGGGTGAAGGAGCGTTTGAGTTATGCTATTCATTGAAAGAAATTACTTTAAATAAAGATTGTAGATTTGATTTGGGGTATTACTATGGTGCATCATACGGCGACAATGGCACATACACATTCGCACTGTGCGACAGCATTGAAAAAATAATACTGAACGAAGGTGTAACTGAGCTTCCAAGTATCTTTGGAAGAAGATACAGCCATGAATATAGCCCAAATGGAGTCAAGACACTTAAACTGAAGAGTATTACAATTCCAAGTTCTTTGGAGAATGTTGATATACTTGTTCATCCCGATACCTGCAGGTATCAGAATGAAACAGCCTGGTGGCAAACTTTACCGGGCATTGTAGGCGAGAATACACAATTATACATAGGTGATTCACCTATGGTAATGCCAAGCGGAGATGTTGTAATCCCAGACGGTGTTACAAGAATAATGGGTGGCAAATTCTATAATTACTACAACAACGAGCGCGAAAACGCCAAAGTTACAAGCGTCAAAATCCCAAATAGCGTAACAAGCATTAGTGAGTATGCTTTTGAAGGATTGACCTCCGTAAATGAATTTGACATCCCGGATAATGTAACCACAATTGGCATTAATGCATTCGACAACACCGGATGGTACAACAATCACAAAGACGGTCTGTTATACTTGAAAGATTGGCTTGTTGCATACAAGAAAGGAGAGCCTCTGAAAAACATTGTAATAAAAGATGGTACGGCACATATAGTAGAACGGCTATTTTCGAGCGATAACGATATAGAAGAGATAACATTCCCTAACTGCATTAACAAAATAGGAAATGAACTTTTATTCGGATGCCAATCGTTGAAGAAGGTAACATTCGGGGATGGAATAAAAGAAATCGGAGCCGGAGCATTTCATGGTTGCACATCTCTTGAAAAGCTGGAATTGGGAAAGAATGTAGAAGTTATTGGAGATTATGCCTTCACCTACAACAATTCATTAAAGGATATTATATTTAATGCAAAAGTAAAAAGCATTGGAAATGGAGCGTTCCAAGGTTGCGCATCTATTGAAAAGCTGGAATTGGGAGAGAATGTAGAAATTATTGGCGAACGTGCATTCGAAGGTAATGAATCATTACAAGAAATCACACTTAATGCAAACTTGAAAAGCATTGGAAATAGAGCTTTCGTCTATTGCAATATGGTTAATAAGATTACAGCAAAAAACCCAATCCCTGCAAGCATAGGATATGAGACATGGGGAGATAATAATGATTTTTACAACACTGTTTATGTCTATGTTCCCAAAGGTTGTATAGAAATTTATAATGATTCAGACTGGGGAAGATTCCATTACATAATGGAAGAAGGAGCCAACATTATCAATGGAACAATTGATGAAAGCGACATTACATGGAGCCTGAATATTGATAACAAGACTTTGACACTTAAAGGAAACGGCATTATAGAAAACAGCAATATGCCATGGAATAAGTATGACAATGACATCGAAAACATACTTGTTGAAGGGGATATTGAATTTAGAGCAGAAAATCTGTTCGAAAACACAATATGGTATCAGAACTTGCCGGAAGGAGTTGTATATCTTGACAAATGGATATTAGGATATAAAGGAAAAGCAGCAGAAAATTTCACAATCAAAGGCGATATAAGAGGTGTTTCAGACTACACCTTCAATGGTAACTCCTATATAAAATCCTTTGAGACAACAGGCGGTATGAAATATATTGGAAAATCTGCTTTTGCTTCATGCGACAGCCTTGAATATGTAAAATTCGAAGGTGCGGATGCAGAAATCGGCAATGAGGCATTCAGAAATTGTAATATTCTAACCGGAATAAATTTGAGTGGAGTAAAAAGCATTGGCGAAATGGCTTTCAACTACTGTAAAAGTATAGAAAAAGTCAAAATATATAGTTCTACCATAGAGATTGGCAAAAAATGTTTTGCCGGTTGCAGCAAGTTGAAAGAAGTGGAATTTGAGCCGGGAGCAGAACGCATTCCGGAAGAGATGTTCGCCTCATGCACATTGCTTACAGAAATAGCCCTACCCAAAAGCATAAAAAGCATTGGCAGTAAAGCCTTCTCATCTGAAAAGATTGTGACTGTATATTGTAATTCAACAACCCCACCGGCATTTGAAGATGATATTATAATGGGCAAAACACTTAAAAGAGAAAATACCGTAAGAGCTAAAATTACAGTATATGTACCCATTGGATGCAAAGCTTTGTACGAAGAGCAGTGGACAGGTTTTAAGGAAATCATAGAACTCGAAGGATTAAGTGTTGAATCTGTAACATGTAAAGAGCTACAGGATACAGTAATATACAACCTAAATGGTTGCCGAGTAAATGATATTACGACACCCGGTATATATATTGTAAATGGAAAGAAAATAATGATAAAATAATAGGCAACCTGTTATTTAACAATGTGAGAGCAGTTCACCGGAATGAACCACTCTCACATTGTTATTTGCAGAAAGAATCAGAAAAACATACGATGCAAGCATCGAGTAATAAACTTTTCTTAAAGTTTTTAAAAATAAACAGCCTTTGTTGCATTTATCAAAATTAATTGCTTAAGTTTACAACTGGATATGCGAAGACAGTCTGCACAACGGTGAAAGAGTTTATTTTTTACACAAATCTGAGCTGTTTTCGCTAAAGCATAACTAACATTTTCACAAGATGGAAAAGGAAAGACTTTTCGAGGAGTTCCAACCGGTTACATCCGAAGATTGGAAGAACAAGATCGTAGAGGACCTGAAAGGTGCCGACTATGAAAAGAAGATGATTTGGAAAACAGCCGAAGGATTCGATGTTAACCCATTCTACCGCAAGGAAGACTTGCCGGCTGGATGCGAGAACGATGTTCCCGGCAAATATCCGTTCACCCGTGGAAACAGAACAGACAACAATTGGCTCGTACGTCAGGACCTGGATATTGCCGATGCAACCGAAGCCAATGCCAAAGCAAAGAAAATCATTGCAGAGGGTGTTGAGTCCGTTGCATTCAGAGTAAAAAGCAAATGGGTTACCCCGGAATATATCCCTACCCTGCTCAATGGTATCGATGCCGAAAAGGTGGAGTTGAACTTTAACGTATGCCCCGGCAAGGTTGTTGAATTCACCACCCTGCTTGTGGAATATTACAGACAGCGCGGGTTCAATCTCGAGAATATACGTGGTTCAATAAACTACGACCCGATAGAGAAAGAGATGTTTGCCGGCAAGGTTTTAGAGAACTGCACAGAGGTGATGAAAGCCCTTATAGAGGCAACATCGGCAACTCCCAAAATTCGTTGCATAGCCGTGAACAGCAACAGGCTGAACAACGCCGGAGCATACATAGCACAGGAGCTTGGCTATGCTCTTGCATGGGGTAATGAATACCTTACAACCACCACTGAAGCCGGCATACCAATAGACGTTGTTGCAAAGAAGATAAAGTTCAATATGGGAATTTCGAGCAACTTCTTTATGGAGATTGCCAAGTTCCGCGCAGCACGTATGCTATGGGCAAAGATTGTGGAACAATACCAGCCACAATGCAAATGCGCATGCAAGATGATTGTACACGCCGAGACATCGCAGTTCAACCTTACATTGTTCGACTCATACGTGAACATGCTCCGCACACAGACCGAAGCCATGAGTGCTGCAATTGCCGGAGTAGAATCGATAACTGTTACTCCTTACGACACTGTATATGAAGAACCAACCGACTTTGCCATGCGCATAGCAAAGAACCAGCAGCTGATTCTCAAGCACGAGAGCCACCTTGACAAGGTTGCTGACCCGGCAGGCGGTTCATATTATATTGAAAGCCTCACAGCATCCATTGCCAACGAAGCTTGGAAACAGTTCCTTGCGATAGAGAACGAGGGCGGTTTCCATAAGGCTGTAAAGGAGGGCAAGGTACAGGCTGACATAGAAAAAACAGCCGAGAGCCGTCGCACAGCACTTGCAAAGCGCAAGGAGATACTTTTAGGAACCAACCAATATCCTAATTTCAGCGAGCTTTCCGAAGGAAAACGTCCAAAGGATGCCGCTTGCGGATGCGGTTGCCACAGCGAAGAGAAACAGAGCATCACCATTGCTACAAAACGTTTGGCTGAGGATTTTGAACAATTACGTCTGCAGACCGAAGAGAGCGGTCGCCGTCCAAAGGCGTTCATGCTCACCATTGGCAACCTTGCCATGCGACAGGCAAGAGCGCAGTTCTCATGCAATTTCCTTGCGACAGCAGGCTATGAAGTTATCGACAACCTTGGATTCAAGAGCGTTGATGATGGAGTAAAGGCTGCACTCGAAGCAAATGCCGACATTGTGGTTATCTGTTCAAGCGATGATGAATATGCAGAGTATGCTATACCGGCATACAACGCCATTGGCGACAAAGCGATATTCATTGTTGCAGGAGCTCCGGCATGTATGCCCGAACTGCAACAGGCAGGCATAGAGAACTTCATCCACGTGAGAGTGAATGTACTCGACACATTGAGAGATTTGAACAAGAAGTTGGGTATCTAAAACATACAGCCATGAGAAAAGATTTCAATAATATAGATATTTTCGAAAGCGCACAGGTTGTATCATGCGCTTCTGCAACAATGCCTGACAACACATGGGAAACTGCTGAACATATCAAGGTTAAGCCTGTTTATACAGCCGAGGACCTAAAGGATATGGAACACTTGGATTATGCGGCAGGTATTCCGCCTTTCCTTCGTGGACCTTATTCAATGATGTACACATTCCGCCCCTGGACCATACGCCAGTATGCAGGATTCTCCACTGCCGAAGAGAGCAACGCCTTTTACCGACGCAACCTTGCATCGGGACAGAAAGGACTTTCTGTTGCCTTTGACCTGCCCACACACCGCGGATATAATCCGGACAATGAACGTGTGGTAGGTGACGTGGGAAAAGCCGGCGTATCAATATGCTGCATGGAGAACATGGAACAGCTCTTTGACGGAATACCGTTGAACAAAATGTCGGTATCAATGACCATGAACGGCGCAGTGTTGCCTGTTCTTGCCTTTTACATCAACGCGGCATTGGAACAGGGAGCAAAGCTCGAAGAGATGGCAGGTACCATTCAGAACGACATTCTCAAAGAGTTTATGGTGCGTAACACATACATTTACCCACCGGCATTCTCAATGCGTATAATAGGCGATATTTTCGCATATACTTCGCAGAAGATGCCAAAATTCAACTCAATATCAATAAGCGGATACCACATGCAGGAGGCAGGAGCATCAGCTGATATTGAATTGGCATATACCCTTGCCGACGGCTTGGAATATGTACGCACAGGAGTGAACTCCGGAATTGACATCGATGCTTTTGCACCACGCTTGTCATTCTTCTGGGGTATTGGTATGAACCCCTTTATGGAGATAGCAAAGATGCGTGCGGCGCGTATGCTATGGGCAAAGATTATAAAGAATTTCAACCCAAAGAACCCAAAATCGATGGCACTGCGCACACACTGCCAGACATCAGGATGGTCACTCACTGAGCAAGACCCGTTCAACAATGTGGGACGCACCGTCATCGAGGCAATGTCAGCAGCGATGGGACATACACAGTCATTGCATACCAATGCACTTGACGAAGCCATTGCCCTGCCTACAGACTTCTCGGCACGTATAGCACGCAACACACAGATATACTTGCAGGAAGAGACAAACATCTGCCGTGTGATAGACCCATGGGGAGGTTCATATTACATCGAAAGCCTCACACAAGAACTTGCCGACAAGGCTTGGAAGCTCATTCAGGAGATTGAAGAACTTGGAGGCATGGCAAAAGCCATTGAGACAGGCATTCCAAAGATGCGCATCGAAGAGGCTGCTGCACGCACCCAGGCACGCATTGACAGTGGCAAGCAGATTATTGTAGGTACAAATGCTTACTGCCTTGCAGAAGAAGAGCCTATTGATATTCTCGAAATTGACAACACGGCAGTGCGCAAAGAGCAGCTCGAAGCCATTGAGCGCAACCGTGCATCGCGCAACGAAGAGGCTGTAAAAGAGGCTCTCGACAAGATTACCGCATGTGCCGAAAGTGGCGAAGGCAACTTGCTTGAATGTGCTGTGGAAGCAGCTCACCTGCGTGCAACATTGGGAGAGATTTCAGATGCCTGCGAGAAAGTTGCAGGACGTTATAAAGCAGTAATAAGAACTATTTCAGGCGTGTATTCAGCAGAAAGCCGTGACGACGAGAACTTTGAGAAAGCCTGTCGTCTAACCGAAGAGTTTGCAAAGAGAGAGGGACGCCGTCCCCGAGTGATGATAGCCAAGATGGGACAGGACGGTCACGACCGTGGAGCTAAAGTTGTTGCCACAGGATATGCCGACTGCGGTTTTGACGTGGATATGGGAATGTTGTTCCAGACACCGGCAGAAGTGGCACGCCAGGCTGTTGAGAACGACGTTCATGCAGTGGGAGTATCATCCCTCGCCGCAGGACATAAGACACTTGTTCCACAGCTTATTGAAGAACTTGAAAAACTCGGCAGAGGAGACATCATGGTATTTGCCGGTGGCGTTATACCGGCACAGGACTATGAGTTCCTGTACCGCGCCGGAGTGATTGGAATATTCGGCCCCGGAACAAGCGTTGCAAAAGCCGCATGCGAACTGATGAAGATATTCCTCGATAAATAAAACCGTTCAAAGCGTTTTAATAAGTATCCCGTGTGCAATTGCACACGGGATACTTATAATATACAAATCTGAAAGAACAATCCTCGGGATTTATACGCATGAACTTAGTTGTGATTTGCTTTCATTTTACTACCTTTGCTAATCCAAATGATGTTGCATCAATAGAACATCCCGCAGGATAATGTATGATCCACCCTGTATTTAGTTGTAAAGAAAGAATAGAATAGATGATAGTTTGTATTGCAGAGAAACCGAGTGTAGCAAAGGAGATTGCCGATATTTTAGGGGCAAGAAGCCGGCACGATGGATATTATGAAGGAAACGGATACCAAGTGACTTGGACATTCGGTCATCTTTGTACTCTTAAAGAGCCGCACGACTACACTCCCATGTGGCAACGATGGAATTTGAGCAGTCTGCCAATGATTCCGCCACGATTCGGTATAAAACTTATCAACGACAGGGGTATCGAAAAGCAGTTTGCCACAATTGAGCGTATAATGCAGAGTGCCGACATGATTGTGAACTGCGGTGATGCCGGGCAGGAGGGAGAACTTATACAGCGCTGGGTGATGCAAAAGGCGCAGGCGAAATGTCCTGTAAAACGTCTGTGGGTGTCATCGCTCACAGAGGAGGCTATACGCGAAGGCTTTGCTACACTAAAGGACCAGAGCGAATATCAATCGCTATATGAAGCCGGGCTGAGCCGTGCCATAGGCGACTGGCTGTTGGGTATGAATGCCACCAGATTATATACGCTCAAATATGGTAAGAACAAACAGGTGCTTTCTATCGGGCGTGTACAGACCCCTACCCTTGCACTTATTGTAAAGCGTCATTTGGAAATAGCGAACTTTGTTCCGCAGCCATACTGGGAACTGAAAACTGTTTACAGAGACACCACATTCAGTGTTACCGAAGGACGCTTCGACAGTGAAGAGAAAGGTCGTGAAGCCCTTGACAAGATTACCGGTGAGCCATTCACCGTAACCGATGTTACAGCAAAGAATGGTACGGAGTCGGCACCAAAACTTTACGATTTGACATCGTTGCAGGTGGATTGCAACAAAAAGTTCGGTTTATCCGCTGAACAGACATTGCAGACAATACAATCGCTTTATGAAAAGAAGGTCACCACATATCCTCGTGTGGATACAACTTTCCTGAGCGATGACATATATCCCAAATGTACCAACATTCTTAAGGGATTGCGCGACTACCAGACGCTTACCACGCCATTGATGGATAAGCCACTGATAAAGTCGAAAAAGGTTTTCGACAACAAAAAGGTTACCGACCACCACGCCATTATCCCTACAGGGGTATATCCGCAAGGACTTACCGATCTTGAAAAGAAGGTATATAACCTTGTTGCTACACATTTCATTGCAGTGTTCTATCCCGATTGTAAATTCCGCACCACAACGGTGCTTGGCGAGAGTGCAGGCGTCGGATTCAAGACAAGCGGCAAGGTGATAACAGAGCCGGGATGGAGAGTTGTATTTGCGGGAGAGACAACCGATGATGACAAGGAGAAAGAGAACATCCTGCCGGAATTCACCATAGGCGAAAGCGGACCACACACTCCCGGGCTTGCAGAAAAATGGACTCAACCACCCAAGAACTATACCGAAGCTACGCTGCTGCGTGCCATGGAAACAGCAGGCAAGCTTGTTGAGGATGAGGAACTGCGCGATGCCATGAAAGAGAACGGCATAGGTCGTCCTTCAACACGTGCGGCAATAATAGAGACTCTTTTCAAACGCAATTACATACGCAGGGAGAAGAAAAACATTGTGGCGACACCAACCGGCATAGAACTTATTGGGCTTATAAGGAATGAACTGCTGAAGAGTGCCGAGCTCACCGGTCAGTGGGAGAAAAAGCTGCGCGACATCGAAAAACGGCAGTATGAGGCAAAGACCTTCATTGAGGAATTGAAAGCTATGCTCAACGAAGTGGTGAATGACGTATTGCGCGACAACAGATAAGCGATATATAGAAGAGGGTGACCCAAAAGTATTATAGGGTCACCCTCTTTTGTGAGAAGCTGAATAAAAAGAGCTATTTTTAGGCTTGCGAAGCCCGAAAAGCGCAGTTTACTAAGCGTAAATGAGCATTTTGAGGGCGAGTATAACAACAAAAGAGCCTTTTTAGTCAGTTTCTTCTATGAGATTCAATAATTTTTCTATTGCTTCTTCTTCGGGGATATTCTTTTCCACGCACTCTTTTTTGCGATAGAGCGACACTTTGCCTCGCGCAGCACCTACATAGCCGTAGTCGGCATCTGCCATCTCACCTGGACCGTTCACAATGCAACCCATGACACCTATCTTGAGCCCTTTCAAATGGGCTGTTGCAGCTTTGATGCGTGCTAGTGTGCCCTGAAGGTCGTACATTGTACGTCCGCATCCCGGACAAGCAATATATTCAGTTTTGCTTATGCGCGCGCGTGTAGCCTGCAATATTCCGAATGCAATAGAATTTATCTCTGTAGCTGTACCGATGCTATTCTCTATCCACACACCATCGACAAGACCGTCAATGAGCAACACGCCCAGGTCGGCAGCGGCTTTAAGGCGCAGGGTTTCCACCGAAGCCTCATCATAAATGCGACGGATAATAACAGGCGCAGAGACTGCCTCATTAACGAGCTTATGCACAATGGCTCTGAGTTCTCCTACGGGGTTGGCATGCGACGACGATGCAACAAGAATTACATCTTTCAGTGCTTTTATCCTATCGATGTTCTCGGCTGTCAAATCGGCAAGGGTTATCTCAATGAATGCTCCGTCCGTTGCAGCATCGACTCTTTGCAGTTTCACCTCCGATGCAAGAAAATCAGCCTTTACATCAGCATCATCAGTTTCACCGCCCACTACAACCGGCACATTCTCTCCGCCAACAACACCCACAGCTGTGGTTAAACGACGCTGTGGTTCTTCATAATTGAAGCCTTCATAGGGTTGTGCATCTATCACGGTATGCCCAGCACGGACTGTAATATATTCAACGAGTTCTTTCGCTACAGGGATTTCATTTTCGGGAGCTTCGGCAAGCGACACACGCAGAGTATCACCAATACCGTCGGCAAGCAATGCACCGATACCGACTGCGCTCTTTATGCGTCCGTCCTCAGCATCGCCGGCTTCGGTAACACCAAGATGAAGAGGATAAGCGATACCCTCCTCTGCCATTACACGCACAAGACGGCGCACTGTTGTCACCATCATTGATGTGTTGCTGGTTTTTATTGACACGACAACATCCTTGAAATCCTCGTCGCGACATATACGCAGGAACTCCATGCACGACTCCACCACACCCGACGGTGTATCGCCGTAAC
This sequence comes from Bacteroidaceae bacterium, assembly GCA_017631585.1. Classification (GTDB taxonomy): domain Bacteria; phylum Bacteroidota; class Bacteroidia; order Bacteroidales; family Bacteroidaceae; genus HGM04593. The sequence goes on along the minus strand of JAGBSZ010000077.1, from coordinate 7,904 downwards.
GGCTCATTATGCGGTCGCTCAGCGAACCATGGTTTACACCTACACGCACAGCCTTACCCTCGGCTTTGCAAAGGTTCAGGAATGCCACAAAGCGTTCGCGCAAACGTTTCAGCTCGTCGGCATATTCGGCATCGGTATAATCGATATGCTTGAATGTACGCGCAGTATCCACATAGTTGCCGGGATTGACACGCACTTTATCGGCATATTTTGTTGCAGTGTCGGCAACAGAGGCATTGAAATGCACATCGGCAACAAGAGGCACGCGGTATCCGCGCGCAACAAGCTGTTCCTTGATGTTGCCAAGATTTACAGCCTCGCGATTGCCTTGTGTGGTAAGACGCACAAGCTCACCGCCTTTGTCAACGATACGCATCACCTGCTCCACACTGCCCTCGGTATCCATGGTGCCGGTATTGGTCATCGACTGCACCTTGACAGAGTGTCCGTTACCAATCTTTACACCGCCCACGTTTACTTCGACAGTATTGCGACGAGTGTAATTAAAAAGATTCATATCAGTTTGTCTTGTACTCATATTGCAACTCCTTCAAATCCTCGTTGGCTTTTTCGATTTTCTTTTTAAGATTCTCTTTATATTCAGCCAAACGCGCTGCAAGAGCCTCATCGGCAAGCGACAGCATCTCCACAGCAAGGATAGCGGCGTTCAACGATGCATTGACACCTACTGTAGCCACAGGAATTCCGGGAGGCATCTGCACGATAGCAAGCAGAGCGTCCATGCCGTCAAGGGTACTGTTGATGGGCACACCTATCACAGGCAGTGTGGTGCTTGCGGCAATCACACCCGGCAGATGCGCAGCCATACCTGCAGCGGCAATTATTATCTTTACTCCACGCTCCTTTGCACCCTTAGAGAAAGCCTCAACAGCCTCGGGAGTGCGATGAGCCGAGAGAGCATTGACCTCGAAAGGAACCTGCATCTCGTTAAGGAAATCTGTTGCTTTTTTCATTACGGGAAGGTCCGATGTACTTCCCATTATAACACTTACTATTGCTTTCATATATATCAATTTTAAAGATTATTTCAATTTGGTCTCTCCTTTATTACACCTTTGCGGTACGCATACAGAAGACGCTCAAGGTCGGCAATCTTGACCATGATTCCGCGACCTATGTCGGTATCTTTCACCTTCTCGCGCTCGCCTACCATCTCAACAATGTTTATTGTACCGTCAATATCCGTACCGTTCTGGATAGCCTCTTCGGTGGAAGTAAACGGAGTGAGCTGCACAAGTTCAAAGCCACGGCTGTGATAAACGAGGGTATATCCGGCAATACCAGTGCGGTTGTGGTAAATCTTTGAGAAACCGCCATCGATGACCATAAGACGACCGTCCGCCTTTATAGGAGTCTCACCCTTACCCACACGCACGGGAACGTGTCCGTTGATAATGTGACGGTGATTACCCTTTACACCGAACTCGTCCAAAATCTTGTCGCACACCTCCGCATTGTCGCGCAGAATGTAGTACCACCCTTTAGGCTCTTTCTGCACCTCTTTGTCATCGAGAAGATAACGCTCGAATGTTGCCATCTTTGCCTTACCGAAGAGCGGTGATTCAGGACCGCACCACAGATACCAGAAGAAGTCGGCATACTTGTTACGCACCTCTGTCGGCATATCATTGTCGAACGCCGTACGCGCCATACGCTCAACCTTTTTCAAGAGTTCCTTGCCTTTCACCGGAACACCGTCAAAGACAACCTCGCGCATAGAGCCGTCCTCATTGATGGGAACAGCCGCGTGGAACATAAGGTTTGAGTTATATATCATATACATACCACCACGCATAAGCAGACAATTCACATGTGCCTGCAGACGCTCACTGCGCATGAACGAGTGGCGCAGACGGTCAATTACATCCTGTTCTTCGGGAGTAAGGGCGTATGGATTTGCCGGGTCGAGTGTAGGCCACAGCTTATCCTTCATCTCATACTCATTGCCGTCGATGACAATGACACCCTTTTCCTTGTTTATGCCCTCCATAAGACAACGGTCCATCATGTTCCATTCGGGGTGCTGCATGGCAATCTGTCCCGACAATTTGAACTCGATTACCGATATTGCCTTATGCATCTGCGCAATAAGACGCACATCCTTTTCGGTGAAGTTGGTACGTTCCTCATCCACACGCGGCTGATAAATCTCGCAAGGGTCATCGGCATACTGCTCCATTGCAAACGTAGCAAGAGGAACCATATTTATCGCATAGCCATCCTCCAGGGTTGTTGTGTTTGCATCGCGAAGCGACAAGCGCAACACACTCGCAATACAGCAAGTGTTGCCGGCAGCCGCACCCATCCACAGCACATCGTGGTTACCCCATGTGATGTCAAGATGGTGATATTCGCAGAGAGCATCCATAATGTGATGCGCACCCGGACCACGGTCGAAAATGTCGCCGAGGATATGCAGGCGGTCGATTACAAGACGCTGTATCAGGTAGCACAGCGCAGTGATGAAGTGGTCGGCACGTCCTGTACCTATTATAGTGTCGATGATGACATTGAAGTACGCTTGTTTGTTCTGAATGTCGTTAGCCTCATGCATCAACTCCTCAATGATATATGCATACTCCTCAGGAAGGCTCTTGCGCACCTTTGAACGGGTATATTTTGAAGAGACATCGCGACATACCACTATAAGACGAATCAAAGAGCGCCTGTAATATTCATCAATGTCGATATCCGACTGACGCAACAGTTTGAGTTTCTCTTCGGGATAGTATATGAGTGTACAAAGATCTTTTTTTTCCTCTTTGCTTATGGTATCTCCGAACAGGTCGTTCACCTTTCGTTTGATATTACCCGATGCGTTGCGAAGAATATGTTGGAAAGCCTCGTGTTCGCCATGTATGTCGGCAAGAAAATGCTCCGTAGGCTTTGGCAGATGAAGTATCGCCTCAAGGTTGATAATTTCGGTTGACACGCTCGACACTGTAGGGAAGTCGCGTGCAAGCAGACGCAGATATCTGAGGTCTTCCTTAACCTCTTCGATTGTTACATGCGATTTTGCCATGACTATTTTATTTATATCAGTAACGTCATTTAAGGATATAGCATACCCTTTTAAGGTACTATCGCAAAATTAGAGTTATTTTCTTAAATCAACAAAGATTACCGGAATATTTAGAAAGGCTTTTTACATTTTCCTGAGCCTTGCAACAGGGATATTCAGCTGTTCGCGGTATTTTGCCACAGTGCGACGGGCTACATTATATCCGCGCTCAGTAAGTTTTTCCTGCAGCACCTGGTCGGTCAATGGCGAAGTCTTGTCCTCACCATCTATAAGCTCCTTGATAACCGCAAACAGTTCATACACCGATTGTTCCGTACCATCGCTCTTTGTCACACCGTCACTGAAGAAATATTTCAACGACGACACACTCCATGGAGTCTGCACATACTTGCTGTTGCTCACACGGGAAATGGTGGAAATATCATATCCCGTCATCTTTGCAATATCCTCAAGAATCATAGGCTTGAGATAAGCCTCATCACCGCCGTTGATGAAATAATCCTTTTGCTTTGCCACTATGGCACGCATGGTGGAGAGCATTGTATTCTCGCGCTGCTTGACCGCGCTTATGAAGCCTTTTGCAGAATCTATTTTCTGTTTCAGGAACGTTGCAGCTGCCTTTTGTTCCTGATTACCGCCGGCAAGCTGTTCATCGAGCATCTGCACATATTCATCGCTCACCCTGAGTTCCGGCACATGAACATTATTCAATGACACATAAACATTGTCATCAACCACATCAAGCACAAAGTCGGGTATTATCTGCTGACGACTGAAGCCCACATTCTCGCTCAGCGAAGCACCCGGGCGAGGGTTAAGACGTACAATGTCGGCTATGGCACTGCGACAATCCTCTTTGGAAACGCCGAGTTTGTCGGCAATCTGTTCCCAATGCTTTGCTGTGAAATCGTCATAGAAGTCACCCACGATACGCTTGTGCAACGACACATCCTTGCCACTGTCTGCACGGTTGAGCTGCAACATCAGGCACTCCTGAAGATTTCTTGCCGCAATGCCGGCAGGCTCAAAAGCCTGAACACGCCCAAGAATATCGAGAATCTGCTCCTTGTCGGTCATCACATTACCGTATATGAGCAGTTCATCCTCAATTTCCGAAATATCCTTACGCAAGAAACCGTCCTCGTCGAGAGAACCAATTATATACTCTCCCACTGTCTTTTCCTCGGGAGTAAGCTGCAGTTCGGCAAGCTGTTCAAGCAAAGTATCACCAAAAGAGACTGAATCGCTTATCACATAATCATCGCCATGGCTGTAACCGCTGAAAACAGGAATCTCGCCGTTGCCACTGTAATCATCATCGCTGTCCTGCTGAAAATCGGACACAGCATCGCCCTCTGAGATATTCTCGGGCATATCGTCATTCTCCACAACCTCCAGAGCCGGGTTATCCATAACCTCACTACGCACCCTGTCCTCGATCTCCATAGTAGTGAGTTCGAGGAGCTGAACAGTAAGCAGTTGCTGTGGCGACAGCGTCTGCGTCAATATCTGTTCGTGTTTCTGCGTTTGTGCAAAGGTGTTTCCCGCCATGTAATATACCAATCAATATTTAAAACTGCTTCCGCCCAGGAATTCACGTACCACCGAAGTAGGAGGCAGTTCATTGTCCTGCAAAGGTACTACATATTCCAATAAATGCAAAAGCCTCTGCGCCTCGGAATACTCTTTTATATTCTGGGGAACAGCACGCAGTATAGGCTCGGCATGCGTTCTAAGCACCGCAAGTTCATAGAACAGAGAGGAATTGAACATTACGTCGGCATTCTCCTGATAGGGGAATATCCACTCCTCTTCGCCGGCACGCACATCGGGCCATCGTTGTATTGTCTCCACAGCCGAATATCCGCGATACTTGGCATCGCGCAACATACGGCGCAACAAGCGGTTGTCGGATGTTGATATATAATTGTGATAATCGAGCTTTATCGAAGTAAGTGCCGACACATATACGCGGAATTTATCACTGTCGGGCACCTGTGAGGTCAGCTGCGGATTGAGCGCATGAGTACCCTCAATCACAAGCACCATCTGGGGAGTAAGTTTGAGCCTGTTGCCCCGATATTCGCGCTCGCCGGTGACAAAATTATAATATGGCAAATCCACCTCCTCGCCGGCAAGTATTTTTGTCAACGACTCATTGAAATAGGGTAAATCAATCGAATAGAGCGACTCAAAATCGTAATCGCCATCGGGCTTGCGCGGTGTATGCGTGCGGTTCACAAAGAAATCGTCGAGCGATATTGCATAAGGGCGCAAGCCGCAAGCCAGCAGCTGCACACTCAGACGCTTGCTGAACGTAGTCTTACCTGACGAAGAAGGACCTGCAATAAGCACCACCCTTGCCCCACGCTCCTGTATCTCATCGGCAATCCTTGAGAGACGGCGTTCCTGAAGAACCTCCGACACATTGACAAGATCAATTCCGTAGCCCGAACGTACTCCCTTATTAAAATCACCTATGGTTTCCACACCCATCCGCTGATGCCACGCCAGACGCTCTTCGAACAAATCCTGCAATTTATCCTGAGGTGCCTTATCCTCGAGTTCATTGGGACGCTCCTTGCTGGGCACACGCAACAGCACTCCGTCGGCAAACCTCTCAATCTCAAAGAGGCCAATATACCCCGTACTCGGCACAAGACCATGATAATAGCTGTCGATATAACCGTCAAGCTCATAATAGCTCGTATATAAACGGTCGTATGTCTCAAGCAGCTTCACCTTATCGGTGCGTCCAACACTGCGGAACTGTTCAATAGCCTCTTCGGTGTGACATTCAATGCGTTTAAAAGGTATATCACTCTTTATGATGCGTTGCATCTTGTCGCGCACAAGAGCAACCTCTTCATCGCTGAGCGGAGTATCCTTGCGGCAGTAATATCCTTTGGAAATGGCATTCTCGAAACGGACAATCTCACCGGGGAACACCTCATTCATCGCCTTCATAAAGATAAAGGTCAACGAACGGACATACATGCGCATGCCGTCATCGGTAGTAATGTCGATGAACTCCACATCCTTGTGGCGATAGAGACGCAGAGCAAGACTGTGAACGCGGTTGTTCACCCTTGCAGCTATAGGTCCGTACGGCATTTCAAGCCCGAGACCGTCATATATCTCACGCAAAGAGACACCTTTGGGAAAATCCTTTGTGATGCCATTGTTCAAGCAATAAATGTGTATCATAACTTCTGTTTTTTATTGCCACACATCCGTTGGAAAGCTCTCCGCCGGGAGTGATGGATATTACACTTATGCGAAGATAAGAACAAATTACAGCAAATCAACAAAATTCACTATTTTTAATAAGCTGTTTTAAATTAAGCAATGATATAGCTATTGACCCGGTGGCTTTGTCATATCGAACGAACCAGCGGTCGACGCCCGAAGGGGCTAAAGTCAACGTGAGATATCTGTTGAATTTAATTATGAGATTTCTCCCTTTTGGTCGAAATGACACAACAATGACATTGTGGGGCAATATCTATATTATTGCCAATTATTTTGTCGCATATAAATATTTCAAATAAGAGACATTTTATTTAGCGTTTTTGTACCTTTGCAATAGGTTATTGAACAAAAAAACGATAATCTGCATAAAATCACGTAAAATGAAAAAGATATTTACCCTATTTATAGCTGTATTGGTCATAGTTGCAAGCTACGCAGCTCCTGCACGCCGAGGTTGGCAAACAAAAACTCAACCGGATGGAACCACAATTGAGGTACAACTTGTGGGAGATGAGTTTTATCACTATTGGATTAATCGTAAAGGAGAGACTGTCAAATGCGATAAAAACGGCTACTGGCAAGTATTGGCAGAACAACCAACACATGCCATCGAAGCCTCCAGACGCAGAACCGCAGCCAAAAGACTCTCCCGACAAAAGAGTGCCGAAACACATGTAGCGGGATCACAAAAAGGTCTGGTCATCCTGGTTAACTTCACAGACGTAAGCTTTCAACCGGTCAACACCCAATCTGCCATGAACGATATGATGAATGGCGATAACTACAACTACGATGGCGCTACAGGTTCGGTACGCAAGTACTTCTCCGACCAATCCGGTGGTATATACACTCCCGAATTTGACGTGGTAGGTCCTGTGACTTTGCCATACAACACGACACACTATGGTGCCAATAACAGCGAAGACAGTGACACCCTCGCCGGCGATATGATTGTGGAAGCATGCAGCATTGCCAATGCGCAATACAATGTGGATTTTACCAAATATGACAACGATGGGGATGACTATGTTGACTTTGTGTATGTACTCTTTGCCGGCATTGGCGAAGCGGATGGTGGAGATACCAATACCATTTGGCCACATGCGTGGAGCTTGGATGATTCAGAGTACTTCAACAAATGCAGCTATGACGCCTCGCAACGTACATTTGATGGCAAGATAGTTAATAACTACGCATGTTCGGGCGAAATGACAACCATAAAGAAAGAGCAAGTGGTGGTGGACAAAGTGCGCACGGGTATTGGCACTATTGCACACGAGTTTAGCCACGTTATAGGTTTAAATGACCTCTATGATACCAACTACGGACAAAACGACCAGGATAAAATGACTCCCGGATTATGGCACATTATGGATGACGGATTATACAACAACAATGGCAAAACCCCACCCGGATACACCATTTATGATAAATACTGCTTGGGTTGGGTGACACCGGAGAATCCCGGCAACATCCAACAAACATTAACACTCAATGCAGGTGATGGCTATCAGATATCCAATAGCGACTCACTGGTGAGTGCCACCAGCCTCCACACCACATATTATATAGAGAACCGACAGAATGATGGTTGGGATGCGCACTTGCC
>JAGBSZ010000076.1 GCA_017631585.1 Bacteroidaceae bacterium | reverse complement strand
CTGCTCTACCCGGCAACAATGCTTTTGGCTACCGGAATATTCATTGGGGCAGTTTGGGCATATATCTCCTGGGGACGCTATTGGGGATGGGACCCCAAGGAGGTGTGGGCATTGGTGACGTTGTTTGCCTGTTCGTTCGCTTTTCATACACGCTCGTTGCCATTCATGGCAAAACCGTTGTTCTTTCATATATATTGCATCGCAGTATTCGCTATAATGCTATTCACCTATTTTGGAGTGAATTATCTGCTGGGCGGAATACACAGTTATGCGTAAAACAACGTTGATTTAAACCATTTTTTATACATTAAGCACACTATTGTACTTTATTGGTTTGCAAAAATGCTTTTTATGACTATTTTTGCAATACAAAGAGTTCTTTGCATTGCAAGGAGTGAAAGACACACCTTAACGATTAAAATGAAAAGCTATGAATAACATTTATCTTAAGAAACTGCCGCAATACGGATTCGCCACAATAAAGTCATCACTGCAACGATTCGTACAACATGTGTATCAGATGCAACATACATCGATTTTCTATTGCATCAGCGGTGAAGCTCTGTTTACCATAGACGGCAACAAATACCGCTTTACACAAGGTCAGATAATAATATGTCCTATGGGGTCAAATATACTGCTTCTGGATATAACAAGTGATTTTTCGGCTCGCCTTATCGGTCTTTCAAAACATGTATGGCTTGCGGCACGCAGCTCTATGTCGCCCGAAACAATGCAAAGCATAGAACGATGCACCTACCAGGGATGCAACAACGAGATTGAAAAGGAATTTGTGGAGAACATCATGCGACAGATAGACATCCTTGACGAAGAGGCTACAAACAACTTTGAGAACATCAACTACTGTCGTCAGTGTATCATACTTGCGGTGAATACTCTTCTTTTATATATCCAACGCATCAGCAAGAACAGTACTCTGATACACAAGGAGGACAAAGCGATAAACCAGAACGACAGGATTTTCTATGAATTCCGCGAACTTTTGGAGAAGAAATTCCGCGAGAACCGTTCGGTACAATTCTACTCCGATACATTGAAAATATCAACAAGACATCTTAATTCGATATGCCAACGCGCAGGAGGACAGAATGCAAAGGAAATTATCGACCACCACACAATTATTGAGTTGCAGGTAGCACTCAAATATACTCACAAGACATACCAGGAACTTGTAAATGAGTTCAACTTCCCCGACCAGAGTTATCTGAACCGCTACTTCAAACGACACACAGGATATTCACTCACTGAGTTCAGAGCGCACGGAGTCATGGTAGATTAAAAAACAACGAGGTTGCATATGCAACCTCGTTGTTTTTTAATTATAAATATCAGGCATCGCCCTTATATTTAGGCACCGGAGCAAAGGAGGGCATATCAGGGATTTTGATATCCCCGAACTGAGCCTCATAACGCTTGATATTATCAAGCAAAGCCATAGTAAGACGTTTGGCATGTTCAGGAGTCATTATTATACGTGACTTCACCTGCGCCTTGGTGACACCCGGCATCATACGCACAAAGTCCATGACAAACTCCGACGAAGAGTGTGCTATGACAGCAAGATTGGAGTATATGCCTTCGGCTACATCCTCTTTCAATTCTATCTGAAACTGAGTCTCGTTTTTCATCTTCAAAATCTTTTATTTAACACCTGCTGAGCTGAACGATACAAGGTCGATTTCAAAAATCAGAGCCGAATATGCAGGGATACCACCCTTTACCTCGGCACCATATCCCAAATTGGAAGGAATATATACAAGCCATTTATCACCATCGACCATCTGCTGTACAGCCGTATAGAAACCGGGAACGGTCCTGTCCAGGAGCATCTTTACCGTAGGGTCAAACTCGGGCTCAAGTTCACCGTCATAACTGCTGTCAAAAAGGAAGCCATTGGGATAACTCTTTGACGGCATCAATCTGCCTGTATAGTAAAGTTCTACAGTATCGGTGAACGCCGGATGCTCTACACCACTGCCGGAATTCAATATATTGCAATACACGTTGTATTCATTGCCCCACTCCTTATTCTCATCAAGACCTGTTGCGGAAAAAACTTTCCACTTGCCGTCGCTGTTGGCACGTGCCACAGAGGCTATGGAATCAATGAATGTGATATTTCTTGCCTGCCAATTATCGTATTCTCCCACTTCGGGTGTTTCTTCACACGAAGAAAACCCGATGAGAGAGAAAAATAAAAGCAGAAAAAACAATTTCCAGTTATTCATCTTGCAATGATTAAGACAATTTCTTCAAAAGAGAAGTAATGCTTACATTATCCTGAATGATATTACGCAAATCGCTGATAGCAACACGACGCTGCTCCATTGTATCGCGCTCACGCAAAGTAACCATTCCGTCCTCCAATGTCTGGTGGTCGATTGTCACGCAGTAAGGAGTACCGATGGCATCCATACGGCGATAACGCTTACCGATAGAATCCTTCTCCTCATAATAACAGTTGAAATTGAACTTAAGTTCATTCATTATCTCACGCGCCTTCTCGGGCAGACCGTCTTTCTTCACAAGAGGAAGAACTGCCAATTTCACAGGAGCAAGAGCTGCAGGCAAACGGAGAACAACACGTGTCTCGCCATTCTCGAGCTGCTCTTCGCAATATGAAGCACACATAACGCTGAGGAACATACGATCGACACCGATAGATGTTTCGATTACATATGGAGTATAACTCTCGTTTGTCTCAGGATCGAAATACTTGATATTCTTGCCCGAGTACTTCTCATGCTGACCAAGGTCGAAGTTTGTACGTGAGTGGATACCCTCTACCTCCTTGAAGCCGAAAGGCATACGGAACTCGATATCGGTAGCTGCATTGGCATAGTGAGCCAATTTTTCATGGTCGTGATAACGGTAAGCATCGTCACCGAAGCCGAGAGCCTTGTGCCATGCAAGACGTGTCTCTTTCCACTTGTTGAACCACTCGAGCTCGCTGCCGGGACGTACAAAGAACTGCATCTCCATCTGCTCGAACTCACGCATACGGAATATGAACTGACGTGCAACGATTTCGTTACGGAAAGCCTTACCAATCTGGGCAATACCGAAAGGTACACGCATACGACCGGTCTTTTGTACGTTGAGGTAGTTCACAAAGATACCCTGTGCAGTTTCGGGGCGAAGATATATCTTCATTGCACCGTCTGCTGTAGAACCCATGTCAGTTGAGAACATAAGATTGAACTGACGCACCTCGGTCCAGTTACGTGTACCTGAGATAGGACATACAATCTCCTCATCAATGATTATCTGACGCAACTCGTCAAGATCCATTGCATTGAGAGCCTTTGCAAAACGTGCCTGAAGAGCATCGCGCTTCTCCTTTTCGGCAAGAACCTTAGGATTGGTCTCCATGAAAAGTTCGCGGTTGAAAGAGTCACCGAAACGCTTGGCAGCCTTTGCAGCCTCTTTCTCCATCTTCTCTTCGTATTTTGCAATCTGCTCCTCGATAAGGACATCGGCACGATAACGTTTCTTTGAATCACGGTTGTCGATAAGAGGGTCATTGAAAGCATCAACGTGACCCGAAGCCTTCCAGATTGTGGGGTGCATGAATATCGCAGAATCGATACCCACGATATTATCGTTCAGAAGTACCATACTCTGCCACCAATAGGTCTTGATATTGTTCTTCAACTCAACACCCATCTGACCATAGTCATAGACAGCACCCAAACCATCGTAAATATCACTTGATGGGAACACGAAACCATACTCTTTGCAATGCGCAACTACTTTCTTAAAAACATCTTCCTGTGCCATAGTTTTATTTAGTTTATATTATATTCTATGAATTTATCTCGCGAAGATAACATTTTTTAGAGAATTAATTTGACTAATTTGGCAGATTATTACAAAAACATTCAAATTATGAACAAAATTGTACTATCAGACCACTTCTTTCCGCCCTATCAACGACAAAAGCTGAATGAACAAGCCAGACTTTTGGGTAGAGAAATAATCTGTTGCAAACAATTCGATGACAACAAATGACACATAACCAACAGAAAACTTTTCACAGAGCATACCTCCCTTATATTTTCAAAAACGACCCAAAAAAACATCAAATTTCATTATTTCGGCAATTCTTACTATATTTGCAAGTTGAACAACTACTGCTCATAACACATTATGGACTACAACGAACTTGACGGAAATATCGGAGAGGAGAATTTCGCTGAAGAGATGCCGGAAAATGGTGCAGGCGCAATGGAGCATCACCACGACAAAAAAGGCGAAGAGAGCACTCACAAACTGACAGGCATGTACAAGAACTGGTTCTTGGACTATGCCTCATACGTTATTCTTGAACGTGCCGTTCCACACATGTACGACGGTCTGAAGCCTGTGCAACGACGCATACTCCATGCAATGCGCGAGCTTGATGACGGGCGTTACAACAAAGTGGCAAACGTTGTAGGACACACCATGCAGTATCACCCTCACGGCGATGCATCGATAGCGGGCGCACTGGTTCAGATGGGACAAAAGGATTACCTCATCGACTGCCAGGGAAACTGGGGTAATATACTTACAGGCGACTCTGCTGCCGCACCACGATACATCGAGGCACGCCTTTCGCATTTTGCACACGATGTGGTGTTCAACCCAAAGACAACGGAGTGGAAACTGTCGTACGACGGACGCAACAAAGAGCCTATCACTCTGCCCGTAAAATTCCCTTTGTTGCTGATACATGGTGTAGAGGGTATTGCTGTAGGTTTGTCATCAAAGATTCTGCCACATAACTTCAACGAAGTATGTGACGCAGCGATTGCATACCTCAGAAAAGAGGAGTTCCACCTGTACCCCGATTTTCAGACCGGCGGCAGCATGGATGTTTCGCGCTACAATGACGGTGACCGCACCGGACGTGTAAGAATACGTGCAAAGATTACAAAATCAGAAGACAACAAAACGCTTACAATAACCGAAATACCGTTTGGAAAGACCACACCGCTGGTTATCGAATCGATACTCAAGGCTGTGGATAACGGCAAGATAAAGATACGCAAGGTCGATGACAACACCTCGGACAAAGTGGAGATTCTTGTACAGCTTGCACCCGGCGTGTCAAGCGACAAGACCATTGACGCGCTGTACGCCTTCACCGACTGCGAAATAAGCATAACACCTTGTTGCTGCGTCATCGACAATCACACTCCGGTATTCCTTACCATAAGCGAACTGTTGCGCCGCTCGGTTGACAGCACAAAGGAGCTGTTGCGTCTTGAACTGCAGATACGCAAAGGCGAATTGCTCGAGCAGTTACACTTCGCTTCGCTCGAAAGCATATTCATTGAAGAACGCATATACAAGGACAAGGAATTCGAGCAGGCACCCGACATGGACTCTGCTTTGGCACACATTGACAATCGCCTTGAACCATACAAGAAGGATTTCATACGCGAAATAACACGCGATGACCTTTTGCGTCTGATGGAGATTAAGATGGCACGTATCCTGCGCTTCAATAAAGAAAAGGCGGAAGAGCTTATAGCAAGACTAAAGAAGGATATTGCCGAAATCGACAAGCAACTGGGACAGATGACCGCTGTCACAATCAAGTGGTTCACCATGCTAAAGGATAAATACGGCGCGCGCTATCCGCGACAGACCGAGATACGCAACTTCGACAACATTGTTGCCGCAAAAGTGGTTGAGGCTAACCAGAAGCTGTACATAAACCGCGCAGAAGGATTCATTGGAACATCATTGAAAAAAGACGAGTTCGTCACCAACTGCTCCGACATGGACGACATCATCCTGTTCTACAAGGACGGCAAATACAAGATTGTAAAGGTGAGCGAGAAACTTTTTGTAGGAAAGAATGTTATTCATATCGACGTGTTCAAGAAGAACGATAAGCGTACCATTTACAACGTGGTTTATCGCGACGGCAAGAACGGAATACACTACATGAAGCGTTTTGCGGCTACAGGAATGACACGTGACAGGGAATACGACCTTACACAAGGTACCCCCGGCTCTAAGATTGCATATTTCACATCGAACCCAAATGGAGAGGCAGAGGTTATAAAAGTAATGCTCAAGCCAAACCCACGTTTGCGCAATTCAATAATAGAGAGGGATTTCAGCACCATCGCCATCAAGGGACGCCAGTCTATGGGTAACATACTCACAAAGAACGAAGTGCTGCGTATCTCCCTGAAGAAACACGGAAGCTCAACGCTCGGCGGACGACAGGTGTGGTTCGACCGCGACATACTGCGAATTAATTTCGACAATCACGGCGAATACCTCGGAGAGTTCCACAACGATGACAAGATTCTTGCCATACGCAAGAACGGTGAGTTCTACGTAACACCGGTTGATTTGAACAACCACTACGAGGACGACCTGATGATAATTGAGAAGTTCGACCCGGGCAAGGTGTGGAGCGCGGCTCTGTACGATGCTTCGCAACAGGGATACCCTTATATAAAGAGATTTACCCTCGAAGCAAATGCACGCCGACAGAACTGCTTTGGCGAGAACAAGGACAACGAACTAATATGGTTCTCAGAGACACCGTTCCCACGCATACAGGTGATGTTCGGTGGCAACGACAATTTCCGCGAACCATTGGTTATAGAGGTGGACGAATTCATTGCAACCAAGAGTTTCAAGGCACGAGGCAAGCGTCTCACCACATACGAGATTGACGAAATCATAGAGCTTGAACCGACGAAATTTCCACCACCACCGGAACTGTCGGAGGAACCGGAAGCCGACAGCAACCCGAATGATGACGAGCCGGAGCAACTAACTCTTTTTGACGGAGAATGAAAAGAACCTTTACAATAATTGCGCTTTTGTCATTGCTTATACCGGCAATGACAAAAGCGCAATATGCTATAAGCGACACCATAAGAACCGAAAGGATTGTTGTAAAGAGCGCACAGTTCGGAATTTCGCTACAGAACAATCTGGATACCTATCTTAGCAACTACAACTATAAAGGAGTTGGAATACACTTCAACCACGAGAATTTCCGCGATGCCCGCACCGGCAATTACCGCTGGAAATATCAGGTTCTTTTTAATAGCCGCATAGGATATAACCTGCAAGAGAGCAACATGCAACTCGCAGGCATCATCGGATGCAGCTGGAGCGGATACCACCCGTTCAGAATAGGCAAAAGAGTACAACTGCTTGCAGGCGCACAGATACAACTTGAAGGAGGCGCACTCTACAACCCGAGCAACAGCAACAACCCCGTATCGGCAAAGCTGCGCACCGCACTTGCCGCATCAGGCATGGCAATATACCATTTCCCTGTATTCAAGGATGAATGGACAGCACGTTATCAGCTCGACATTCCTATCATAGGAGTGATGTTTGCTCCCGAGTTCGGGCAATCGTATTACGAGATAAGCCTTGGGCATACAAAAGGCATTGTATCATGCGCATATCCAATCAACAGCCCATCGTGGCGACACATGCTATCGCTCGACATACCGTTACACATAAAACAGCGCAGCACAACACTGCGTCTTTCATATATTGCAGACCTGTATCAGAGCAGCATAAACCACATACGCTGCCACATGTACCACCACGCCTTTACATTCGGCTTTGTAAAGACAATATTCAAGATAAAGAGAGAAAACAATCTAAAAGCATATTCACCCTACTAAAAGATGTTCAGGAAACTACTCATAGCAATAATCACCGCAACCACCATAAGCGGATGCATAAGCGGTGATGAATTCGACAACTCATACAACGGCAATTTCGAAGCCCTTTGGAAAGTTGTCGATGAACATTATTGTTTCTTTGAGATAGCCGGAAAGGAGTACGGCTTGAACTGGGACAACGTATATCACAAGTACAAATCGGCAACAGACACATGCGAGAATGAAGCCGAACTTTTCGCTACACTCGGAGATATGCTCAAAGAACTGCGGGACGGACATGTAAACCTTGTATCAATGTACGGAACAAGCTACTATTGGAACTGGCAACTCGACTATCCGATAAATTTCAGCGACTCGATACAACGCAACTACCTTGGCAACGACTTCAAACTTACAAACGGTATAAAATACACCACCCTCACCGACAGCATCGGATATGCCTATTACGAAAGTTTCTCAAACGGATTGAACATAAACAACCTGTCGATGATGCTCTATGGACTGAAAGAGTGCAAAGGACTTATAATAGACATACGCAACAACGGAGGCGGAATGATTACCACCGCCGAGAAACTGGCATCGGCATTCACCGACGAAAAGATACATTGCGGATACATGCAACACAAGACAGGACCGGGGCACAACGACTTTTCGGAGCCGGAAAAGATATATCTTGAACCATCGGAAGGTGCTATATGGCTACGCCCCGTCGTTGTACTCACCAACAGAGGAGTATATAGCGCGGCAAACCATTTTGTCATGTTGATGAGAGAACTCCCGAATGTGTTGGTTGTTGGTGACAAGACCGGAGGAGGCAGCGGACTCCCAATGAGCTATACCCTGCCCAACGGCTGGGTAGTACGCATGTCGGCATGCCCAACACTTGACAAACAAGGAAACAGCACCGAATTCGGGATAGAACCAGACTTGAAGATTGACATTACCAGCGATGACTGGAACAACGGACGCGATACAATGATTGAAACCGCTAAAAAAATAATTTTGGAGTATTACGAGAAAAAAGAGGAACAACAAGAGTGATAATTCAAAAAAAAGATTTACCTTTGCACTCGAAAGTTGCGAAGACAAGCATCGCTCGTTGTAAAACATGCAAGTAAACTTGCGTTTAACCCGCTTGCATTGTCATTGCACTTAAAAGATAAAAAAACAGTCGCGCGTGTGGCGAAATTGGTAGACGCGCCAGACTTAGGATCTGGTGTTTTGCGACGTGTAGGTTCGAGTCCTATCACGCGCACGATTGGACAAAAGAGGAATTTCCAAGAAAGGAAAATCCTCTTTTCCTTTCTTGGAAATCGACAACGCGAGTAGCAAAAAGTCACGCGAAGCACCGCGCCAGTGGTGCCGCGTGGGTTGCGAAAAACGAGTGTTGTCAATTTTCATTTCACTCCCTTTTCTTTTTTAAAAATCGACAACGCGAGCAGCAGTTGGTCGCAGATTGCGTGGTGAAGTCACACCCTGCGGGATGTGATAAGACGGCGTTGTCAATTTTTGACAAGTACACACGAGAAGATATTGGTATTTCACAAGCGGCATTATAAACACTACTACAAACAAAGAGTGGAAGCGTAATAATAAGAATAGATAAGCAAACACAAATAAAATAAATTGCCATGTTAGCATTTACTATAATCACAATTACAATCATCTTTTCTATTATTCTTTACAACAAGACCAACCAAAAAGAACAAAAGGAATTCGAAGCGAAGCAAAAGGAAAAGAGGAAACAACAAGAACTCAAGTCAAAACAAGAGGAAAAACGAATGCAAAAAGAACTCAAAACAAAAGAAGAGGAAGAACGAAAACAAAAAGAGCTCAAAGCAAAAGAAGAGGAAAAGCGCAAAGCATGGGCGCGAAAAATGGCAGAAGCAAGATTGCAAAAGAAATTACAAAAAGAAAAAGAAGAAGCAGAATATTTAGAAAACAAACGAAAATATTGCATTCAACTTGAAAACGAACTCAACTCAATTGGAGTTTCCTTTATTGTAACAAAAGAGTTTTGTTATGATATTTTTGCGCCTGAAAATATTGAATTAAAAAAAACTCTTTGTCTGCTTAAAGAATTAAGTCTAAAACAAATTTTCAGAACTCTAAATCAAAGATTTTATATACAACACAACTTCTTTATTACGGACCTAAATAATGAAAAACTAATAGAGATTCTAGAATTTGATGAAGAATCTTGTGGTCTTTATTTCTATCAAGAAGATAGGGAAGAAATTGAATTCAACAAAGGCAATGCCATAAAACAAGCAGAAGATTTCCTGTTCTGTTATTTGGAAAATCGCAAAATCATGCGTTTAGAGAACAGTTTAGGCACTATCATACTAAATGGTATAAATCAAGCACCTAAACTTTTAGCAAAAGGGAATTCTATAGAAGAAAAAATCTGCTCTGCACTAGAAAGTTCTAACTATGGAATAGACTTTAGAAAGGAGATAGAAAGTATAAAAGAAAAAGATATGTTAGTAGTAAATTATGAACTACCAAACATGTCAAATTTTTCGGAGGTAAAAGAGTATAAATATATTGCTTCATCAAAAGAAATAAGGACTAAAACATACACAGAAAGTTATATCGCAAAAAGATATGAGAATGTATTGTACTCAATAACACTTCGCTCATTATATGAGATATTTTCTATTGATACAGAGAATGAGATAAATGGCGTAACTTTCAATGGTTTTGTAGCACAAGTAAACCCTGCAACTGGAATAATAGAAAGAAAATGTATTCTATCTCTTCAAGTTGACAGACAAAAATTCTCACAGATAAACTTGTCACATGTTGAACCCAAAGCATGTTTCAAGGCATTAAAAGGCGTTTCTGCTGCAAAACTTATAGATATTTCTCCAATAACCCCAATATTAACTTTCAACAAGAAAGATAGAAGATTTGTTGAGGGCAAAGATGTTGAGGTAAATCAAGGAACAAATCTTGCAGCCATGCATTGGGAAGATTTTGAACACCTTGTTAGGGAACTGTTTGAAATGGAATTTGCAAGGAATGGTGGAGAGGTACGAGTAACACAAGCAAGTAGAGATGGTGGGGTTGACGCTATTGTTTTCGACCCAGACCCTTTGCGTGGTGGGAAAATAGTTATTCAAGCAAAACGATACACAAACACAGTGGGCGTTTCTGCTGTCAGAGATTT
>JAGBSZ010000075.1 GCA_017631585.1 Bacteroidaceae bacterium | reverse complement strand
TCATCCCCACGCAAAAATTACATTTCCCGCGTAGGGAATAGGGTACGCGGGGAGGGGGTAAAAATTAGGGGGCGTTTTGCGCAGACTCCGGGCGGGAGATACACTATTCGCCGTAGTCCATAAGCTAGTCTCCCATGAGACAGAGAAAGAATGTAATGTTAGTAGTCATTTCTGACTATGGTGCTTGAGGCATTCTCATAGCTACCTCCTTCGTACTTGTAAGTACGTCGATAAACTCTCTCCAGAGTTTAGTTATTGCCTAGTCAGTACGTCTTTGATACGTACTGCCAATTCCTCATTAGTAATTTCCCTTACTATTCTCAAGACTGTCTGGTCATAGAAGGTTAATTCTTCTCCGTAGTCCGCATCATCCTTTAGAGTTCCTTCACATTCTACTAGTACGAGTTTCTTGATAGTGAGTTCCCCGTCTGTCCAATGATAGGTATACGGATATGTGTACATGTCAATCCATTCCTGTTCCGTATATCCACAATCTGAATATACATATCCATCAATCATAAATGGTATGCATTCTTCTTCTGTACGAACACCGTAGAATTGTATATCTTCTTCATTCATATACTCATCCGGTACTTGAACTTCTTGTGCTGTATAGTGTTTACCAATCTCGATAGGGTGTAACATACAATCCACTTGAAAGCACGTAAACAACTTATTACCTTCTGTAAGACCATAGATTTTATAATATTTCATAGTTAACTCCTTAGGTAGTTTATAGTCATGCCTAGGACTCTAGATTATCGTGCTACACAATTTCCTTTATGTATCACACCTTCTCCATCTATCGAGCCACCTTCGTTCTCGATAACCATTTTGACGTGAGCATACGGCATCTTCGGCCATTGTTCCATTAAGTCAAAGACTGACTTACCGTCAAACTCAACTGACCAGAAGACACCTACGATTTCTCTCCCTGTTCTCGTATGGTGTTCCTCTACCTGTTTACAGTCGCTAACACTGATGTCTCTGTCGTGAATCCTTACCAATATGGCTTTCGGACCAACGTTACCGACATTGCATTGTGCTAGTCTCCTGTTACTACCTCTCTTGACGTAGTACACATTCCACAATCCATCTTCACAGATGTATTCCCAATAGTTAGGAGCATCTTCGAAAGGTACTTCTTTCTTGAAGTATGCATCCTTATCGTTCTTTGTTTTGAACTTAATGAGGATTTCATCCTGCCAGAACACGTAACCGTGTCCAATCTTCTTACTAGTCATAGCTAGTCCTCCTTCTTTTTGATATCTTTCACAATCTGTATTATTGCTAATACCTGATTTGCATTAGAACATGTGGCATAGTACTGTGATGCATTGAATCTGATACCTACTGTAGATTTGGTATGTTGCCATATACCTACTGAGATATCATCTTCCATATCAAGGTATATGCAGGCGCCATTAAGGCTTCCTGCATCTGCAAACGTACGACACCAATAACCTTCTTTCTCAAGAAGCTTTCTAACTGAATTGAATAACATAGTTATTTCCTTACCGGCCTACTGACCGACCGGTGGGTCGTTTTAATTAGA
Source organism: Bacteroidaceae bacterium (assembly GCA_017631585.1). Taxonomy (GTDB): domain Bacteria; phylum Bacteroidota; class Bacteroidia; order Bacteroidales; family Bacteroidaceae; genus HGM04593. The sequence continues at coordinate 3,368 of JAGBSZ010000075.1, read as the reverse complement.
ATACCCAGGCAAGAGCTATCTTCCTGGCTTGGGTTTCTGTTGAGATATCATAGCTACCCCAACACCAACTTACCTCATCACCATTTCTTTCGTAGTTCTTTCCTACGATATAGGTGTTGTCCAATCGTCTGAATAAGACGATAGCCGAACGATCGTCGTGACTATAAGTAGCCACAACAGTCAACTTGTTACCAAGTTCCATAGTTAACTCCTTCTTGGCTTGTAACCAAGCTGATAAACTCTCTCCGATTGCTAACTATTAGTTAGACTTTACGATGTGACCATCCAAGTGGAATCCCTGTTCCTCCATCATACCAATCAACTTCTTGTAAGTGATGTTCTGATGAGCACTGATGATTTCCAACATGTTGTCTCCATCGTGGAACTCAACGGTTGTTCTTGCCTTACGAACAGATGTAAGAGTTGTGGTACTCTCAAACCACTTCATTACATCTCCCTCCAGGTCCTTACCTTCCAAGAGTGTCTTGATGATAAGCAAGTTGTGAATCTCATGGGTTCTCTGGTAAGTCTGTGTTCTCACAGTGTTCTCTGACAGCTCCAAGTTGTCCTTCATTGCTTTGATTGAAGATTCCAACTCGTCAACCTTGGCTACGATAGCCTGTACCATTGTGTTCTTATTCATAATTAGTTCCTCCTATGTGTTTAAGTGCCATAGGCCACTGCCCTCTTCAACAACAGTCAGTTTTTATCTATACGCTGCACCATTGTGTTTTAGAGGATATGTAATGTGAACGTTTATAAATAAGCTGATAAACTCTCTCCGATTGGGTTTACCAGTTATTCTCCGGTACTGAGTCTGGGAACACTGTCACTGTCCATGCAGTTGTTCCGTTCCATGCTAAAGCAGTTACAAACTCTTCAGCACTTCGTTTGTCATCCCATAAGTAGGCTTTCTTATGGTTCTCTGCACGCCACCCCTTGTTGCCATTGTACCACAAGGTTGTTACCCAACGGTATTGTACCTTGTCATCAATGACAGCAGGTATAACCACGGCTATATAAGCCTGTTGCGGTTTTGGGAAGGTTCCGCTACCCCATTTAGTTAGTTTCATCTTCTACCTCCTTATCGATGAGGTCTAACATCCTACTAATACGAATCTGGTCATCTTCGTATTGTACCTTGAGATCGTCTCCTACGACACAATCTCTTAATGTCTCCTGAAGGTACTCGAGATGAGCTTCGAGTACATCTTTCAGGATTTCCATGTCACGATTGTCTAACTTAGCAGTCCACATCATCTCTTCTTTCGAAGAGAACTTAATAAGTTTACCTTCCATACTAGGCCTCCTATTTACTTATACGTACGATAAGTCCATGCAGATAATCTTTCATACGAGGATACTTTATACCCTCATCCTTCAGGCTACCCTTAATCCAGTCCATATCACCATCATAGAGATTTACCTGAGCATCATAACACTGCTGACGAAGTTCTTTATTATCTTCGAGAGCATCCAACACTTTGTACCATAAATCCATAGAAATAAGCACCTTATCCATACTATACCTCCTTACTTGCATAGAACTGTTGTATTTCTTGTTTAATTATTTTATTCATTATATCAACATAACGAATAACCCATCGTCTATCGTTTGTTAAACGATATAGTAACCGATACATTACGAGCATTAGCTTCATTCTTTAACCTCCTCTGTGTTGATGAAGTCTGTGACATCTTACGCCATGCCTCTGCGTAATCCTTCTCAGCTTGTTGATTACGAACAATGATTCGTAACTTGTCACAAGCGGCCATGAGTTCAATATCTAACTCATTCATAATTAGTTCCTCCGGTCTGTCAGGGTCGACCGGCACCCATAGCTTATATAATAAGCATTATGATTTTAATAATGAATGCTATTGAAGCAATCATCCCAACGAGCGAACAGAATGTATGAAAGAATGAATCTTTATTAACATCCTTATCCATCATGCCATAATAACTAAATAATGCTAAAATGAATAATAACATCAACATAGTTAGTATACCTCCCTTATCCCCTCAGGGACCCAATTTTACTGTGTTCTAGGATATATAAATGTACCCTCTATCCCGGCCACACGCACTTTACACCACCCTTCAATGTCCTTTTTCTCAACATATAGCCTCTTACAGCAGGCGCACCTCAAAAATATTTCGGCCACTATATTCAGGGTCCAAAATCGGAAACTGACTTTCTTCTATAATAGCGCTAAAATTGAAATATGACAATCGGTAGTAAAACAATAGATGACCCACGCCACATTAAAGACCTCATGGATTATGCGATGGATACCGTCCCGCACCTCAATAACGAGTTCCGTGCAATCGCGGAAGATATCAGTGTTCCTTATGTAGATGCACGAGATATGCAACTTGCAGACATGCCCGAGCTACCAGCAGCCGGTGAATCTGTGATAGGTTATCGTTTCTACAAAATTAATAAAGAGGGCGAACGACATAGCGGAATTTTTAACCAGTATGTACCTAACGATGATAAGACAGAAACATCAGAAGATGGCCTACATTTCTGGTTCAGTGAGCATTACGCCAAAGCATATATGTTAGCTAACTTGAAAAACGATATCCAAAATAAGAACACAGGTGAGAACGATTACGTGTTGGAACGTGTTCAGGGTATCTACAAAGGTGTTTCGCCGGAAGAGGGATTCTTAATGTCGGAAATCGATAATAATAGGCGTGAAGAAGTTATGCGAGTTACGAAAAATGACATTGAAAACATTAAACGGCTAAATTAAAATTATAGCCATAGAACCGCTTCAGCGTGTTCAGTGGAGGGCCTCAATGCTAATCACAACCGAAAAACAGGATAAAATACACAACGCTCTCATTATAGGTATGGCTCTTGAGGACGCCTACATATTCGCCGGACTCACACCTCAAGAAATTGAGGCTGTTTCTGAAGATACCGAATTACAAATCAAGTGGCGTTCAATAATTAAAGGCTACGAGTTCAGTTTATTGAAGCGTATGAACGATATCAGTGCTAAGCAGGCTAAAGTGGGTAGAGAGACCGCTACAGTATGGATGCTTGAGCACGAATTCCCTCGTTATAGCGGTAAGCCAATGAACGATATGCCTGACATCCACCTCCACATCGATGGTGCAGACCCAGCCAGTTACGATACAGTTAAAATCATGAATACACCGCCGTCACAGGGCACAGCATCTCAATACAGCACAAACGCTGAAGGAACTAGTGCAAATGGCAATTAAAACGTGTCTAAAGCATCAGTCAGCATCAATAAATATGATTCGCATGCACCCTGAGGTACCATACGTGTTCCTCATAGGAGGGTTCGGTGCAGGCAAGAGTATGACTGACGTAATGCTTTGCTTGTTCCTA
>JAGBSZ010000074.1 GCA_017631585.1 Bacteroidaceae bacterium | reverse complement strand
TCGTAAAGGGGTGTTTTTGAAGGTGTGATGGCTTTTTGTTTAAATTGCCATGATTTTTTTACTATCTTCGCGACGAAATAATTCTTTTGTAATATGAAAAAGCCTTTGGTTAAGAATGCACGTTTTGTTATAAGTAATTCTGATATAAAGAAGTGTCCCAATGACGGCAAACCTGAATATGCCTTTATCGGTCGTTCAAATGTGGGTAAGTCAAGTCTTATAAATATGGTTACAGGACATCGCAAGCTTGCCATGACCTCTGCAACTCCGGGTAAGACATTGCTTATAAACCATTTTATAATCAATGATGAGTGGTATCTTGTCGATTTGCCGGGTTATGGATATTCAAAGCGAAGCAAATCTCAGAATGAGCAGCTGGAGCATATCATTTCGAGTTATATTCTTGATCGCGAGGCAATGACACTGCTGTTTGTCCTCATCGACAGTCGTCATGAACCGCAAAAGATTGATATAGAATTCTTTCAATGGCTTGGTGAGAATGGTGTTCCTTTCTCGATTATATTCACAAAAGCTGACAAATTGACAAAAACGGCACTTGCTTCAAATATTGCATCGTACAAGAAACGTCTGCTCGAGGAGTGGGAAGAGTTGCCACCGGTGTTTATAACATCGTCCGAGACAGGGCTTGGGCGCGAAGAACTTCTTGAGTATATAAGTGAAGTAAATTCAACACTATAAGTTAAAATGTAACAAACGGGGAAGTTGTAATTAAGCTAACCCCGTTTGTTTTTTTATCATTTTTATACAAAAAATGCGCAAAGTGTTGAAAAAATGCAACTCGTGATAATAAATAGATGTAAAAATTCTAATAATCATTTAAAATAGTGTATATTTGCAAGAATTTTCACAAATGCACAATGCAAAAAGTTTGTAATGACTGCACATTGAGCTTGAAAAAGCTCTTTGGTGTAGCATGCTTTTTTGTGTTGTTGTCAGCTAAAAAAAGATTTATAAAAATAAAAATGAGAAGAAAAGTATTCTTGCTGATTGCATTTTTATGCGTGATGGCTATAAATACGGCTTATGCCCAATCCTTTTCTGTCCATGGCAGGGTTACATCTGCTGAAGATGGTGAAGGTATGGTGAGCCTTACTATCATGCAAAAAGGAACGGCGAATGGTGTAGTTACCGATTTTGACGGTAACTATGACATTAAAATCAATGGTGTTGGCGAAGCAACATTGGTGTTTACCTATGTGGGATACGAAACACAGGAGCATGTTGTAAATGCTTCGATAAAGGAACTGAATGTTGTTATGCAGCCCGAACAGGTGACTATGGACGAAGTTGTAGTGGTGGCTTATGGTGTACGTAAAAAAGGAACAATAGCAGGTTCTGTTTCAACTGTCAAGGCTGAAAAATTGGAGAATATTCCTGCCGGCGGATTCGACCAGGCATTGCAGGGTATGACTCCGGGTATGACTGTTATCTCCAATTCCGGTGAGCCAAGCAAGGCTGCTACATTCCAGATTCGTGGTACAAATTCAATCAATTCGGGAACTTCGCCATTGTTTATCCTTGACGGTGTGCCCATTACAAGTGCCGATTTCAATGCAATCAGTCCTAACGATATTGAATCTATAAATGTTTTGAAGGATGCTTCATCAACATCGATTTATGGTGCCCGTGCAGCCAACGGTGTGGTGGTGATTACAACAAAACGCGGTACTTCTACCGAAAAGGTGGATGTGACATTCCGTACACAGCAGGGATTCTCTAATCTTGCTCACGGTAATTGGAATCTGATGAATACTGCCGAACGCATACAATTTGAAAAGGAGATCGGTATTGATTATGGTCAGGACTATGAATTGCTTGGCAAAACCGATGTGAATTGGCTTGATGTTGTGTTCAATGACCGTGCAAGACTGCATAGTTACGATCTTTCTGTAAGCCATGCTACCGATAAACTCAATTATTTCGTTTCAGGTGGCTTTTTCGATCAGCAGGGTATTGCCCAAGGTTCAACATTCCGTCGTTACACCATGCGTGCCAATACTGATGTACGTGTGGCTTCTTGGTTGAAATTAGGAACAAACACTATGCTTACATACGAGGAAGTACAACAGGCCGATGACGGTGAGTATGCTTTATATACCCCAATTTCGGCATGCCGTTTCATGTTGCCATATTGGAATCCTTACAAGGAGGATGGCTCATTGGCAATGACTGAGGATGGCAGTTGGACGGGAACAACATACAATCCGCTTGTGTGGATGGATAACAATCCTCTCCTCAATAAGAAATATAAGGCTTTGAGTGTATTGTATGCCGAGGCTACACCAATCAGGAATCTTACTCTCCGCACCCAGTTCGGTATCGATTATACCCAATCGACAGCTGATATGAAGTCCTACCCGAGTTTTATCGGTAATAATGGTATTGGTGCGGCAGGACGCAGCTCTTATACAACAATCAATCTAACTATAACAAATACCATCAACTATAAATTTGATATTAACCGTTGGCATCAGTTCAATGTAATGCTCGGTCAAGAGGGTGTCGATTATCGTTCCGAAGGTTTTCAGGTTGTGACAACCGGTCAGAACAATGATGCCTTTACGTTGTTGTCATCGGGAACAAGAGCATCGTCTTGGGTGAATTCTTCATCAAGCCATGCTTTCTTGTCGTTCTTTGCCCGTGGTGAATATAACTACCATGAGCGTTACTATGCCGATTTCTCATTGCGTTCCGATGCTTCTTCACGTTTTGGTAAGGATGGTCGTTGGGCTACATTCTGGTCGCTGGGTTTTATGTGGAACATGCGAAAAGAGAGATTCATGCAGGGAACAAAATGGATAAGTAATGCGCAGATTGCTGTAAGCACAGGTACCTCCGGTAACTCTTCTATCCCTGATTATGACCATTTGGCTCTTGTTGGAAGTGGTGCAAACTATATGGGCAGTGCAGGAATTGCTCCAATGTCTCAGGGTAATGAAAAGCTTAGCTGGGAGCAGTTGTGGACTTCGAACATAGCATTACACTTCGGCTTTTTCAACAGGATCAATGCCGATGTTGAATTGTATCACAAGAAAACCACCAATATGCTTATGCTTGTTCCGCAATCATACGTAAACAATGGTTTTGGAACACGTTGGGACAATGTAGGTGCTATGGTTAATACAGGTGCTGAGATTTCCCTTTCTTTTGATGTTCTCCGTATGAACGACTTTGTCTGGAACATAAACACAAATGCAAGCTATAACTATAACGAAATCACAGAGTTGTACAATGGCTTGGATGAGTATGAAATGTCAGGTACTTCAACCAAACTCAGAGTAGGTCATGCAGTCGGTGAATTCTTTATCAACCGTTATGCTGGTGTGAACTCCGGTAATGGTGATGCATTGTGGCTCGATAAAAACGGAAAAATAACAAACGAATTCCGCGAAGAGGATAAGGTTTATGTAGGCAAGAACTTCAATGCTCCATGGCAGGGCGGTTTCGGAACCTCGCTTTCATATAAAGGTGTTTCTTTGTCGGCAAATTTTAGTTGGGTGGCAGATCGTTGGATGTTCAACAACGACCGTTTCTTCGAGGAGAGTAACGGCTTGTATTCAGCATACAACCAGTCGAAACGCCTGCTCGACCGTTGGAAAAAACCGGGTGATATATCTGATATCCCAAGATACGGTGTAACACCGCAAATGGACTCACGCTTCCTTGAAGATGCATCATTCATGCGACTCAAGAATTTGATGTTGAGCTATGATTTCCCTGCACAGTTGCTTAAGAAAAGTCGTTGCATCACACGTGCAAGAATATATTTGCAGGCGCAGAATCTTTTTACATGGACAAAGTTCTCAGGTCTTGATCCGGAATCGACAAGCAACGTATATCAGGCTCAGTACCCAATGTCAAGACAATTCTCATGCGGTGTCGATATAACCTTCTAAATAGAGTAGAGCTATGATGAGAAAAATTATATATATGTTTATGATGTTTGTACTGTTGTGTACAACATCCTGCCTTGACAAATATCCCGAGAATGCAGTTCTTGAGGATAGGGCTATAACAACCGTTGATGAGGCTGACCAGGCTGTAATAGGTATCTATTCCTCTTTTTTGAGCAGTTCTTTGTATAGCGGTTATCTTACACTTATGCCCGATATTCAAAGTGATTTGGTATATGCCGTGAACGGTTATTCTAACAATATGGGTGATATATGGCGTTGGAATATTCTTGCAACCAACGGGCAGATTGAGGCTGTATATGGTTCATTGTATTCTGTGATAGGTAGTTGCAACTTCTTGCTTGACAATGCGGCAAAACTTATGCCTACACTTGTTGACGATGAGGATGTAGATCATCTTGAAACGTTGTGCGGTGAGGCTTACTTTGCACGTGCCCTTGCATACAGCGAGCTTATCAAACTGTTCTGCGAGGATTATAAGAACGATGATGATGCCAAAAACAAACTTGGTGTAGTTATAAGAACTTCATATTACAATGAACAGCCTATTGTGCGTTCATCGTTGTATGATTCATATCGTCAAGTGCTTTCCGACCTTGATGTTGCCGCAAAGTATCTGGCACTCGATGAGGATTATGACCCTGCTTACGACGGTTATCTGTACAACTATTCTACATTCTTCAACGAATATACCGTTTATGCCTTGCGTGCGCGTGTGGCATTGTATATGCGCGACTATGCCGAAGCTGTCAACTATTCGTCAAAGGTTATCGACAGCAAAATGTATTCATTGTCAAGTGTCAATTCCGAATATTCTGCCGGTGTGAGCTATTACGACCTTATGTGGCAGAACGACCTCTCAACAGAGGTTATATGGAAAGTAGGATTCACTGCTTCTGACCATGGCGGTGCTCTTGGAAGCATCTTCTTCAATTACGATTATTCATCGTACAAGCCTGATTATGTTCCAGCCCAGTGGGTGCTTGACCTTTATGCCGCAACTGATGGTCGTTACAATGCCTTCTTCAGAAATGCCACAACCGGTTACAGCCATGGCTTGACTTGGCCCTTGGTATATAAGTATTGGGGAAATCAGGACCTCTATGCCGAAGCTAATCTCTTGAATACATCAATGCCAAAGGTTTTCCGTTTGTCGGAACAGTATCTAATAAGAGCCGAGGCTTATTGTAATCTTGAGACTCCCGACTACAGCAAGGCTGCGAGAGATTTGTCAACTTTGCGTGCGGCACGTTATACTTCGGGACATTCAGTAGCACTCAGTGAGGATAATGCTATGAAGGTAATAGAGGAGGAGCGTGTAAAGGAACTCTTTATGGAAGGTTTCCGTTTGCAGGATTTGAAACGTTGGGGTAAGGGATTCGAACGTAAGCCTCAGGATCAGTCTTTGAGTAACGGAAGTTCACTCAAGATAGATGCAGGAGACCCTCTGTTTGTATGGCCCATACCTCAGCATGAGATTGAATCGCCGGGTGCTAACATCGCTCCTAATGCGAGTAACAAATAAATAAGTGACGTATATGAAAAAGATAATATTGACTACACTGTCGGCTGTTGCTGTCGCTCTCTGTTTTACAGCATGCAAGCCTGAATATACGACATACAGCGGACCTAACTACATACTTTTCTCCGACACATTATACGAAATGGCTGTTGTCGATGACGAAACATATTATGAAATTCCTGTTGTGGCTACCCGTGCCTGCGATTACGACCGCAATGTCGCAGTAGAGGTTATAGATGCAGGCAGTAATGCCATTGAGGGTAAGCATTACAGCATTGAGTCAAACACCGTCACAATAAAAGCCGGTGAGTTGAGAGCTGATGTGCGCGTAAGAGGTTATCATAATAATTTGGAAGTAGAGGATTCACTTGGTTTTAAATTGCAGTTGATTATTCCCGACGATGTCAAATGGGATTTGTATGGAAATACTGCCAACGTGCTTGTACGAAAGGCATGCAAGTTCGATATCAATGCATTTGTGGGTCCTTGTGTTGTAAGTTCAACGTTCATCATGAGCTATATGAATGTGGATAAGATACTTACACGTTCCGAGATTTGTCCTGACGAAGAAAATACAATCATCATAAAGGATTATTTCTTCAAAGGATACGATGCTAAGATTAAATTTGAACCGGACGATATCTATAATCCGTTGATAAGAATGGATGACCAACGTTTTGCACCTACAGCAGATGCTTTCGGAACAAAATATGGTGATGGATATATAAATATGTATCAGCCTACAGCTTATACATCGTATTACAGCAGTTGTGAGAAGTTTATATTCCAATATATGACTCTTTATGTTCCAGGTATGGATGCATCGCAGAATACTGTCGGAACTTTTGTAAATGCAGTTGAGTGGATTAGTGAAGATGAGGCAGAGAGACTAAAACGCGAAGGATATTAATTAAAACGATATGATTATGAAAAAGATAGGTTTTATATATTTGTTTATAACATTATTGTCTGTGGGTTTTGTGGCTTGCACAGAAGAGAACTTTGCCGGTAAGGTAAAAGAAACTTCATTTACAGATGTGGAAGGAGTTGATGTAGCTCTTCTTGACAGCATGGAATATGTTATAGGAAGTTTTAAGTTTGATACTCCTGAAAAGTGGACCGTTACAAGTGACCAGATGATGTGGGTTTCCTTTTCGGATGCTGTTGACGGCGAGTTTTATGCTGATATTTCAGGTGCTGCCGGTGAAAATATTGTGTATGTAAAGGTTTCTGCTGCCGGACGTGGATATAGTGCCGATAACGCAAAGATAACATTAACATCAGGGAATAACGATTATGTAGTTTCAACAATTACTCGTCCCGGTAAAAAATGGCTTGATGTGAAAGCAAAGGATGGCTCTGTAGTTGATGCCGTTGAGATTGATGAGAGTGCAAATGCCTGGTATCTTCTTGATGGATTGTTTGAATGCGCTCCCACTTCCTATCCTTCGTGGTTACAGGAGCCTGTGTTTGAGGATGGCGGTTATCGTTTCAGTATTATTGACTCTCTTGATTTGTTGCAGAATCCTCTGGAGGGTGAATTGATCGTAAGCGACAGAACAAACACTTATCAAAGCAATGTTCCTGTCAGATATTCAGGAATGAATCCTGCTGTTGTCAGAATATCTGGTGATTCTCCTTGGAACTGGCTTGCCTCTATTGACGGAAAGAAGATAAAGAGCAAACAGGCAATGGACAGCGTTGTGATAAAGGAGTCTCTTGAAATGGATGTCTTTTGCCGTAACAATGCCTATTCAGTTGTGTTTGCAGAGGAAAAGGACAGTATTCTGTATCCTAAAACAGGTGATGATGCATGGATGAAGGCGACACGCAACGGAAATAAGGTCTCTGTTACCGTTGATGCTTCCGAAACAGGTACTCCACGTAGCGGATATCTGTTTGCTGTGCCCGACGTACTCCGTGACAGCTTGAATGTAGCACTTTCCATGCTTGATAGCACTAAGAATATTCTTGACAAATATGAAAGTTGTGTGTTGGTGCAAATGGAGCAGAGAGCTGCGGGATTTGATGTATTCCTTGTAGAAGATAGTGTTGAAACAGCCGTTCCATGTGAAATCGATGAGCAAGCCGATTGGTTTGTAATCGTGGCTAGCAACTATTTTAATGGAACCGACCCTGATGTGTCGGCATGTAACGTAGAGCTTGGCAAGAGTTATGTAATCAACACAAAATTGACAGAAGACAATTGGTCTCCAAAAGACATGGCTTTATATGATATCGATTATGAGGAAATAAGAATAGGCTCTTGGATTCCTAAGAAAAAAGCTGTTCTTGGCGATGATGGTTTCTATAGAATATATATTGAGGTTCCCGAAAATTTGATTATTGACGAGGAGGCTGATCCCAATAAAAAATATAACAGCAATATTGTCTTGAGATTGCTCTCTCCTGATGGTTTGAATATGAAGGCTCTTGTTTTCAGAGTGCAAGAATAACATACTATGAAAAGAATATATATATACATGCTTACAATACTTATCGCCTGTACTTGCGGGTTGGTAAGTTGTACTGATACTGACGATGTCGTTGCAGCTCAGTATGGATATGTGCAGTTCAAACTGTACAAAAAAGCCTCTTCCGGCAAGCAGAATGTTGCAGAAACACGTGCAGTGAACGAATTGGAGTATCTCTCTGAGGCATGCAAGATAAAAGTCACACTCAAGTATGACAATACAACAATATCTCAGACTATGGTGCTCAATTCTTACAACAGCGAGAATGCCGAGTATGGCTTGAGAAGTGACAAATTGCGCCTTTTGGCTGGAAAATACTCGTTTGTGGGTTATACTTTATATGATAAATTCGACAAGGAATTATTTACAAGAAGTGTTTCAGGAACTGTTTTTGAGGTTGTCGCCGATGGATTGCATGTGCAGGATGTATATACCGATGTTGCCGGTCGCGGTCTTGTATCGTTCAAATTGGTGAAGGATTGGGGTAATGCACAGAAGGCTACGCGTGCCGCAGAGGATGGTAAGGAGTATCCTTTCAGCAGTATAAAATGTGCAGACATTACCGTAAAGGAGACTTTTACAGGAAAATCTACAACAATCAAAAAGGTGCGAGTGAATTATCGTGAGGATTTTGCCGATGATGCCCAGCCCGGAAAAAACAAGGAAATATCATACGCTTTGTGTGATACTGTTGTATGGCTTCCTGCAGGAACATATAAAGTGGATAATTGTGTTACATATTCCGATAAAAAGGGAAAAACCTACCTTGCAACGGAGTATAATACAACTGCCAAGACATTTGAGATTAAGGACAACGAACTCAGCAAAGAGGTTGAGGTGCCTGTCAATCTGTCGGAAACTGCCGAATATATAAAGGACTATATAGCTCTAAAAGCTATCTGGGAGGCTTTGGATGGTCCTAATTGGAGCTATGTGGGTGATGTTGAGGCAAAAGGTTCCAACTGGAATTTCAATAAGGATATCGACATGTGGGGCGACCAGCCCGGAGTCGGTTTGAACTCCGAAGGTCGTGTCGAGTCTATTTCTCTTGAGGGATTCGGTGCCAAAGGTGTTGTTCCTGATGAAATCGGTCAGTTGACTGACCTTGCCATATTGTATCTTTCAAGCCACTCTGAGTTGCTCGGCGGTCATCCTCAGTTCGGCAGAATAAACCCTGACATGACGGAGGCTGAAAAGAAGGCTTGGCGCATGGATTATGCCGACAGAGTTCTTAAAAAGGATTTTCGTCTTGGTTTGTCCGATACTTGGCAAAAGACAATAGAAGCTGACGCAAACCAGCAACCATTGAAAAAGGGTATTTCATTGAAAGGTATCCACTTCGGCGATTTGACAAATGGTGTTGTGGGTATATCAAAGGCTGTTATGCGTTGTACAAAGCTCGAACAGTTCTATATTGCCAATTCTCCAATAAAGTCTGAGGAGTTCTTTAGGGAAATTAATGAATCATCGCCTTATTACGAGAAAAGGGATACTTTATCATGGAAGAATATGGATTTCCTTCTTGATGTTGAGATTTTCAACTGCCCAAATCTTACTGAACTGCCAATGGAGATGCTTGCAGTACTCCCGGAACTTCAGATGCTTAATATCTCTGCTTGTAAAGGTATCTCAGGTGAGCAGCTTAAAGCCGACTGGGAGGCTTTTATAAACGGTAAAAGCGGCGAGAAGATTCAGGTAATCTACATGGGATTCAATAATCTTAAGGAGTTTCCTGCAGAAACGGAACTTGCAAAAATGGTTAAGCTCGGCTTGATTGATTGTACGAACAATCAGATTGAGACTCTGCATCCTTTCGGCAAGAATATAAATCTTGCACAGGTTTATCTCGATTATAACAAGATAAAGAGTATTCCCGGTGACAAAGATGGATACTTCTGTGGATACACACAGCTTGAGAGTTTCTCTGCAACCCACAATGAGATAACAGAGTTTCCCGATATTTTCGATGCTAAATCGGCTTATGTGTTCCAATCGGTTAACTTCTCTTATAACAAGATTGCCGGATTTGAGAACGGAAACCGTTTCCGTGGAATAAATGCAACCCAGGTGAACCTATCCGACAATCATTTGAAGACATTCCCGAGCGTGTTGTTCAAGACCGGCTCCCCAATGAATTATCTCGTTCTTGCCGGCAACGGAATGGAAAAGATTGCACCGGGTTCATTGAAGGGTCCTGAGGCTTGGCAACTC
>JAGBSZ010000073.1 GCA_017631585.1 Bacteroidaceae bacterium | reverse complement strand
GAGGAGGATGCCAAAATAAGGAATAGAATTCAAACTCTTATAAACACGCTATCACCTAAACAATCTGTCCATTTGACAATGATTACTACCTATGGAGTATCACACACTATGTATGGAGGGCGTGTTCAACAGCAAGTTATACTGGACGACCTTTTTCTGTCCTGACCTACGATAAAATAAAGAAAAAAAGAACCACCTTGCCGCAGTCTCTTCAACTGTAGCTCGGTGGTTCAATAGTCTCTGCATGTTCATCAAAGGGACTATGCCACAATGATTACTTATTCTTTGCCTTTCGTCAAAGATGAATGACTATTTCCGGCAAAATACGTACTTTTATTTTGCGACTCTTATTACCTGCGTCATGCAATGTGCCGCGCCATAACCTTTTATAAGTGTTTCAAGAGGAATCCACTCTACCTTTACTCCATTTTCGGAAAGAGCTTTCTGCAACTCTTCGGACTGGTTTCCTACAGCCATTATATGACGAGGGGCTATGGTAAGGAAATTGTTGGCATAGTGCAACTCATCTTCCGGCTTGATGGGAATTATTTCAAACCCTCCCTTCTTCAAAAACTCGACAAACGGTATCTCCTTTTGCGTCAGGGCATACTCTTTCGCACCGGGCTTACGGGTGTAAAGATCTACTGTCACCCACTCGGGGTCGCCTTTCTTTGCATAATAGCGACTTTCGACAAGTGTACACAAATCCTTGTCGATAATATTGAAATATGTATCGAGGTGCATCTGCATCTGCCACCATTTATGGTCGTTTACAACGGCTATGGTATCGTGTCCGAATGCATCGGCACTCATTATTTGCTTTATGGCTTCGATATTGGTACGCATTCCGCAACCTATATAAGATATTGTTCCGCCACGCAGATAGTCACCGCCTTCCAGGCGTCCGTCACCTGTTATGGAGAGAATTGGCTCTACACCCATCAACTCGTAGCACAATGATACTATTTGTGTTTCAGCGGCACGTTGCACAGAGTTCATTTTAGAGATTATATGCCCACGAGGAGTGGTTATGCTCTGGTCGCGAGTAAAATAGAGATTCATCAGAGGCGAATGGGTATATACGGCTTCAAAGCCGGTGTTGTTGCCCGAGTTGTACAATTTCACTGTAGGACGCAACAAAATGCAACGGATGAGGTCGGCACGAGACATCTCGTTGATAACACTCATACGGTATTTTTCCGACCCCTCGGCAGCATCGGGTATACCTGAAGTGTCGTATGTAAGCGCAGAGATTGCACAGGCACGCAGTCTCTCAACAGGTGCCCGCTCCAACAGTTCTCTTATTGTATGCACCTTGATACCATTCTTCTCAAGAGCCTTGATATAGCCTCTATGCTCCTCTGCAGCCTTGTCAACATCAAAATAATATTCAAACAGCCCTGCATACGGATGAATAACACCATCGAAAAGTTCTTCTCCGGGAGTATGCATCAGTATCTCTTTGGCACAATCCCACTCTGAATGTGGAAAGGAGTTTTTTTCTTGAGCAGCAGCATAAAACGGAAGCACAAGAATGAGCAAGGAAAGAAGTGTCTTTTTCATTTTATTGATTTTTTTATAGTTTCTTTTCCAAAGTAAGAAAGATATATCTATTCAAAACCATTCAGGCATATTATTGAACATTCAACACAAAGGTAGCATTATTTATGAAAAATTACGTGAATTTTCTTTACCTTTTGGATATAAGTAATTTATAAACTGCACTCGCTTTGAAAAATATTCAAGCAAAGCTTGATAGTTTTGCTTTCAGCGAAGTTTAGCTTCGTTCATTGCGTGAGAAAATGAATTTTCTCCCATTCACTCGCACAACTTTCGCTCGTTTGTCGCTATATTTGAGTTAAAATTCGAATATGTACTGCACTCGCTTTGAAAAATATTCAAGCAAAGCTTGATATTTCTCGCTCGTTTGTCGCTATATTTGCAATGAGTGCAAACAGAGTAAAGTAAAAGCAAAACCATGAAAAGAGCCATATCAGCAATTTTACTATTGCTTTCCTTAACAATACATGCCCAAGAGGCTAAGGATTACACACAGTATGTAAATCCGCTTATGGGTACAATGTCGTCGTTCGAATTGTCGGCAGGTAACACATACCCTGCCATAGCAATGCCGTGGGGTATGAACTTCTGGACTCCGCGCACAGGCGTGATTGGTGACGGATGGCAATATACCTACACAGCCAACAAGATATACGGCTTTGAGCAGACACACCAACCAAGTCCGTGGATAAACGACTACGGTCAGTTCTCCATTATGCCTGTCACCGGCATGCCGTCGATGGACGAGGCTGAACGTGCAAGCTGGTTCTCACACAAGAGCGAAACGGCTATGCCCCACTACTATAAGGTGTATCTTGCCGATTATGACATAACAACAGAAATTACACCGACAGAGCGCGCTGCAATGTTCCGCTTCACCTTCCCTGAGGCGGAATCGTATGTTGTCATCGATGCCTACGACAAAGGGTCGTACATTGAGGTTATACCCGAAGAGAAGAGAATAATAGGCTACACCACGCGTAACAATGGCGGTGTGCCCGACAATTTCCGCAACTGGTTTGTAATCGAGTTCGATACCCCTTTCGAATACAACGGTACATTTGCAAGCGATAATGCGACACAACGTCTTAAACTGCAGAAAGAGTCGCTGAGACAGGAGAGTTATCACACCGGTGCGGTCATTGGATTCAAAACCGTACGCAACCAGACCGTTCACGCAAAAGTGGCATCATCGTTCATCAGCATAGAACAGGCAAAACAGAATCTGCACGAAATCGGCAACGACACTTTCGACGAGGTTACAGCCAAAGGAGCAGCACGTTGGAACGAGATGCTCGGCAGGATTGAAGTTGAAGGCAGCACGGACAACAAACGCACTTTTTACTCATGTCTGTACCGTTCACTGCTGTTTCCACGCAAATTCTATGAGATATCAGCCAAAGGGGAAATCATTCACTACAGCCCATACAACGGCAAAGTTGAGAATGGATATATGTACACCGATACAGGATTTTGGGATACATTCCGTTCGTTGTTCCCTCTGTTGAACCTGCTCTATCCATCGGTAAATGCAGAGATTCAGGAGGGGTTGCTCAATGCCTACAAGGAGAGCGGATTCTTTCCCGAGTGGGCAAGCCCGGGACACAGAAACTGTATGGTGGGAAACAACTCGGCATCAGTCATTGCCGATGCTTATATCAAAGGTATAAAGGTTGATGATACAGCCACACTTTACGAAGGACTTATACACGCAACAGAGAATGTACACCCCGAAGTGGCATCGACAGGACGTTTGGGACATGAATATTACAACAGCTTGGGCTATGTGCCGTGCAATGCGGGAATACACGAGAATGCCGCACGCACACTTGAATATGCATACAACGACTGGTGCATACTGCAAGTGGCAAAAGCTCTTGGCAAACCAAGCGAAGAGATTGCAGAACTTGAAAAACGTGCCACGAACTACCGCAACATCTTCAACAAGGAGTATAATCTTATGTGCGGAAGAGATGCTGACGGCAAATTCGAAAAAAACTTTTCACCACTCAAATGGGGTGGAAATTTCACAGAGGGCAACAGCTGGCACTACACATGGTCGGTATTCCACGACGTGCAGGGGCTTATAGACCTTATGGGCGGAAAGAAGGTTTTTACTCAGATGCTCGATTCGGTATTCAACGTGCCGCCACACTACGACGACAGCTACTACGGCTTCCCGATACACGAAATCCGCGAGATGGTGATAGCCGATATGGGTAACTACGCACACGGCAATCAGCCTGCACAACACATGATATATCTGTATAACTATGCCGGTGAGCCTTGGAAAGCACAGTACCGGATAAGAGAGGTTATGAACAGTCTCTACAGCCCCACCCCGGACGGTTACTGTGGCGACGAGGACAACGGACAGACATCGGCATGGTATGTATTCTCGGCATTGGGATTCTACCCTGTGTGTCCTGCGAGTGACGAGTATGTCCTTGGCACACCGCTGTTCAAGCAGGCAAGAATGCATTTGGAGAATGGCAATACCGTTGTCATAGAGGCTCCGGACAACAGCGACAACAACAGGTATATAGGAGCAATGAAACTAAACGGAAAGAACTATAAGCACAATTTCCTGAAGCACGAAACCCTGATGAACGGTGCAAGGATAAAATACCGCATGGTTGCACAACCGGCAAAGAATCGCGGTATCGACGGGGAGGATGCTCCATACTCTTTCTCAAAAGAGAAATGACACTCAAAGTGCCTTGCTTTTTTCTGGCTCGGTGTGGATAATCACATAGGTGCCAGCGCCATAGCGTTCCTTAAGCCGTTTTTCAACAATCGATGTTGTCAAATGTGCTTCGGTCAGGGTCTTGTTGCCGTCCATTCTTATATGTACATCAATGGCATAGTTATACCCTATTCGCCTTGTACGAAGATGATGCGGAGATGTGACACCTTCAACCGACAGTATTATAGTTCTTATTTCCTCCTCGGTTGAAGCCGGCAAGGAGTGTTCAAGCAATTCATTAACAGTACCTTTAAGGATTTTGACAGCCACCCTTGCGATAAAGAGACTCACTACAATGGCTGCCAAAGGGTCGAGAATGCGCCATTTTACACCGCCCAGGATTGCACCGCCAATACCGAACAATGTACCTATTGAAGAGAAGGCATCGCTACGGTGATGCCACGCATTGGCAATTAGGGCCTGCGATTGGATATTCTTGCCCTTATGCACTGTATATTGATATATCAGCTCCTTAAGAAGTACAGACACGCCTGCTGCAACAAGGGCTATAGTTCCCGGTTTCTCAAGTATTCCGCCACGAATTACGTAAAGGACATCCTTTGCACCACCTATAAAAAGCCCTGCGGCAACACTCAGAAGTACAAGACCGATAATGGCTGTGGCAAGAGTCTCATACTTGCCGTGTCCGTAGTTGTGTGAGCTATCGACCGGCTTTGACGATATGCGTACAAAAACAATGACAATAATATCGGTCACAAAGTCGGAGAGCGAATGTACCGCATCGGCTATCATGGCAGCACTATGCCCCACAAAGCCTGCGAGAAACTTGAATATAAGCAGCAACATATTAACGAAGCTGCCTATAAAAGTCACACGATATATCTCTTTTCTACGTGCCGTTTCGTCCATCAGGTGGTGTTTGATTTACATTTGTACGAAAATATACAAATATTGGATATAAGACACCAAAGCAATATGAAATTATTGTTAAAAGAGCTGTACAAGAGAAAATGAGTCTTATTTTACTTTGTATTGTATTTTGTTTTCAAAAGCATAAACATTATCTTCGCATAGTAACATTTCATAAATATTCTTACTATGTACGATTTGGCAATCATCGGTGGAGGTCCGGCAGGATATGTGGCTGCGGAAAATGCAGGAGCAAGAGGTTTGAACGTTGTTCTTTTTGAGAAACGCGAACTTGGCGGAGTTTGCCTTAACGAAGGGTGTATCCCAACAAAGACACTGCTCTACAGCGCAAAAATGTATGACCATGCCACAGGCGGAAAGAAGTATGGCATAACAGCAGAAAATGTCGCTTATGAATACAAGAAGATTGCCGACCGCAAAACAAAGGTGGTTCGCAAACTCGTTGCCGGAATAAAGATGAAGATGGAGGCACACAACGTTGCCGTGGTGCGCGGTGAGGCTTTTATCACAGGTGGCAATGAGGAATGTTTATCAATTACGTGCAATGGAGAAAGCTACGAAGCAAAGAGATTGCTTATATGCACCGGAAGCGAGGCTTTTGTTCCGCCTGTTCCGGGAGTGGAAAACAACGGAGCAATACTTACCAATCGTGAGATTCTTGCTCTCACCGAGGCTCCTGCAAGCATTGTAATCATAGGTGGCGGAGTAATTGGAATGGAGTTCGCAAGCTTCTACAACAGCCTTGGAATTCCTGTAACAGTAATTGAGATGTTGCCTGAGATTCTGGGCGGAATGGACAAGGAAATAGCAGAGACATTACGCGGTATATATGCCAAGCGCGGTGTAAAGTTCTGCATGCAGTGCAAGGTCACACGCGTGGAGGGCAATACGGTATATTACACCGATAACGACGGAAATGAACAACAGGCACAAGGAGAAAAGATTCTTGTGAGTGTGGGACGCAGAGCTGTAACCAACGGCTTTGGTCTTGAAAATATCCCCGTAACTGTGGAACGTGGCATAAAAGTAAACGAAGCGATGCAGACAAGCATGCCGAATGTTTATGCGGCAGGTGATGTAACAGGATTCTCCATGCTCGCGCACACAGCAAGCCGCGAAGCTGAGGTGGCAATAAACCACATGCTCGGAATTGAAGATACCATGACATACAATGCCATTCCGGGTGTGGTATATACCAACCCCGAGGTAAGTTGCATAGGATTATCTGAGGAACAGGCTACTAAAGAGGGAATAGAATACAGGCTATGCAAACTGCCGATGACATACGCTGGACGTTTTGTTGCAGAGAACGAAGGGGTAACCGGTATCTGCAAGATACTTGTGGACAATGACGGCAAGATTATCGGCATGCATACACTCGGCAACCCGTCGAGTGAATTCATAAGCACCGCTTGCCTTGCCATAAGCAATGGAATCACAGTGAAACAACTGCAACGGACAGTTTTCCCTCACCCCACAGTGAGTGAGATAATAAAAGAGACTCTGTTTGAGGCATGAACGATATAAAAAACAGCGCAAAAACGAAATTTTGTTTAATTTAAAAGAACATTTTACCAAATTTTTAGGTTTGTTCAATAAAAAGCGATTATTTTGCTGAATAAAAGAAAAACTACGATAATGAAAGAGAATATTGTTCAACCAGCCAATGGTAAACTTGGCGTGATGTGTGTGGGATTAGGTGCGGTGACAACAACAACAATTATCGGCACATTGATGGCTCGCAAAGGACTGTCAAAGCCCATTGGCTCGTTTGCATGCGAGGGAATCATGCGTATCGGCAAGGGTAAGGAAAAGTGCTACAAAGAGGTTAAGGACATTATACCCGTTGCAGAACTCAACGACATTGTATTTGGTGCATGGGATTTGTATGAGGATGATGCATATGATGCGGCAATCAAGGCTAATGTACTGAAACATCAGGACATAGAACCCGTAAAGGACGAGCTGAGAGCAATACGCCCATATAAGGCTCTATTCGACAAGAGCTATGCAAGCAACATTGATGGTCCTAACGTAAAAGTTGGCGACAACCGTTGGGAACTGACTGAACAACTGCGCGAGGACATACGTAACTTCAAGAAAGAGAACGGATGCGAGCGCGTTGTGGTTATTTGGATTGCAAGTACCGAGAAATATATTCCACGCAACGACGAGGTTCACGGCAGTGTAAAGGCATTTGAGGAGGCAATGAAAGCCAACGACGTTGCCAATATTGCTCCAAGCATGTGCTATGCATACGCTGCCATGCGCGAAGGCTGTCCTTTTGTAATGGGTGCGCCAAACCTGTGCGTAGATATTCCTGCGATGTGGGAACTTGCAGAGGAGACAAAGACCCCTATCACAGGCAAGGACTTCAAGAGCGGACAGACAATGATGAAGACTGTTCTCGCTCCGGCTTTCTTCACACGTCAGCTTGGTGTTACAGGATGGTTCTCTACAAACATTCTCGGCAACCGCGATGGAATCGTACTCGACAACCCTGAGAACTTTGAAACTAAGCGCAGAAGCAAGACATCGGCATTAGAAAACATTCTCGACAGCGATGTATATCCGGAGTTGTACAGCGATATGTACCACAAGGTACGTATCAACTACTACCCACCACGTGGCGATGAGAAAGAGAGTTGGGACAATATCGACATTTTCGGTTGGATGGGCTATCCTATGACAATAAAGGTTAACTTCCTCTGTCGTGACTCGATATTGGCAGCCCCATTGGTGCTCGACCTGATACTGTTCAGCGATGTTGCACTGCGTGCCGGAGAATATGGCATTCAGGAATTCATGTCGTTCTACTGCAAAGCGCCAATGCACAAGGATGGCGAAAAGCCTGTACACGACCTCTTCAAGCAATTCGCAATGCTCAAGAACAAGATACGCGAATTTGCCGGTTATGAGGCAGACCAGGAACTCGACTAAAGAAAACAGGCACAGACATGAAAGTAAAGAACTCAAGACTTGATGCGATAAGGCTTATACTTTCGACACAGGATATAAGCAGTCAGGATGAATTGCTGAAAGAGCTTGCGAAAGAGGGTTTCAAGTTGACACAGGCAACACTTTCACGCGACCTGCATCAGTTGCGTGTAGTAAAGACTGTTGTTGCTGAGGGACGTTACAAATATCAGCTCCCACGCCAGCACAAGTACAGACACGATGAGAACGACAACGACATACATCCAGTAACTCCTCAGCAAGAGGCGAACGGTTTCTTGTCGATAAGGTTCTCGGGAAACATTGCAGTCATCCGCACAAAACCAAGCTATGCCGGCACATTGGCATACCACATAGACAACTGCGACTTTCCTGAAATAATAGGAACGATTGCAGGTGATGACACTGTGATGCTTATAATAGCAGAGGATGTAACCAAAGGTGCTGTGTTGAAAATTCTAAGAAGCATCATTCCAAACATTTGACAAAACAAAATTACAATATATGATTAAAGTTGGTATCATAGGTGGTGCAGGATATACAGCCGGAGAGTTAATACGTCTGCTGGTGTATCACCCTGAAGTTGAAATAAAATTCATACACAGCAACAGCAATGCAGGTAACCGCATTGCCGATGTGCATTCCGGGCTGCATGGAGACACAGACCTTGTATTCACAGACAAGATGCCTTTTGAGGAAATTGACCTGCTGTTCATATGCACTGCACATGGAGAGACACGCAAGTTCATTGAGAGCCATGCTCTACCCGACGAGATGAAGATTATCGACCTGTCGATGGACTACCGTATAAAAAGCAACGACCACGATTTTATATATGGTTTGCCGGAGTTGAACCGTCGCAACACATGCAAGAGCCGATATGTTGCCAATCCGGGAGGATTTGCAACATGTATTGAGCTTGGATTGTTGCCATTGGCAAAAGAGCACCTGCTCAAGGATGATATATCAGTGAATGCCATAATGGGATGCACCGGCGAAGGAGCGCATCAGTCGGAAGCAACACGTAGCAGCTGGAGAAACAACAACATTTCAGTGTATCGTCCGTTCCAGCACCAGCATATTCCGGAGATTATGCAGTGCATCAAGCAGTTGCAACCTGAATATGAAGGATCGATAGATTTTATCCCTTATCGTGGCGATTTTCCACGTGGAGTATTTGCCACATTGGTTGTAAAATGCGACCTCGACATAGCAACCATCTACAACATGTACGAGAAATACTATGAGCGCGACTCTTTCACACATGTGGTGACAAAGCCTCTTGACCTTAAACAGGTTCTCAATACGAACAAGTGTCTGATACACCTTGAAAAGCATGGCAAGAAGTTGCTTATCACATCAGTTATCGACAATATGCTGAAAGGCGCAAGCGGACAAGCTGTACATAATATGAACCTGCTGTTCGGTCTTGCCGAAACAGTGGGACTACAATTCAAGCCATCGGGATTCTAAATATTTCAATATAAACAATCAGGAGGTTGGGCAAGCCCAACCTCCTGATTGTTTTTTACATCTTAAGCCAATCGGCAGGATTCAGTTTGGTTTTCTCCTGACGCAGTTGGAACAACATACGCGGGTTGCCCTCCTTGGCATCGACTGCAATATCACCGATTATATCACCAGCCTTGATTTCCTCGCCACCACTTACGCGGACATTTTCAAGATTGCAATATACTGAGATATATTTGCCATGGCGTACAAGAACAAATGTATAGTTACCTGTGTCAAGAACGGCTGTAACCTTGCCATCGAAGATACAACGCGCCTGCGCGCCCTTACCGCCCTCAAGAGTGATACCACCGGTATTTATAGGCACATTGCCTTTACCGGAGATTGCATTCTTTACACCATAGCCCTCTACCACAAGATAAGGACCGGTTATAGGAACAGGCAACTTCTTCTTGTTGTTCAGGAACGAGCCTGACATGGCATCCACACCGGCATCTGCTTTATAGCCGGCAGTACTCTTTGCGGGTGTACCGCTACCACTCTTTATACTCTCTGTTTCCTTTTTCGCAGCCTCCTCTGCTTTTTTCTTCGCAGCTTTTTCCTCCGCTATTATACGCTCGATTTCGCGGTCGATAGCTTTATTCAGTTTTTGCAGATCGGCACGTTTCTTTTTCAGTTCGGTCTCAACTTTTTTCGCATCCTTTCTGAGTGATGCCACTATCTTGCGTTGCTCTTTTTCGAGTGACTGCAATTTGGCACGCTCAGTATCCTGTTCCTTGAGTGACTGCGTTTTTAAAAGACGTGTCGCCTGCAGATTGGCGCGTTTAATCTCAAGAGAGTTTATCTGAAATTTCAAGCGTTCGGCAAGTTGCACATGGGCATCCATATATTCGTTTGCATACCTGTAACGACGAAGCATGGTATTGAAATCACCGGCTGAAAAAACGAACGTCAGCTTATTATGGAAATTGCTGTACTTGCGGGCACGACGCAACGCCTCGGCATACTCCTTGCGCGACTGTTCTATAAGCAGTTCCTGACGCTTTATTTCGCTGTTCAACATTGAGATTTCCGTATCCACAGCCTTTACCTCATTCTGCAAAATGGTAATGAGTCTCTTGACATCCTTTATCTGGGCATTTATTATATCAAGATTGTTGAGCCTGCTTTTCACATCCTTCTGCGACGACAGAAGAATCTTCTCTTTTTCGGTAATCTCCTTACGCAAAGAGCCAGCCTGTTCGCGCATCTTCTTTATCTGATTGTTCTGCGCCGGGAGAGCCAAGAATGAGAATATAATTGCAAAGAGTGCTATAACTATTTTCAGGATTCGTGTATTCATCAAGTTTTTTGTGTTTGTGTACCAAAAAAAATTACATGTTGCCAAGAGACTTCAATATCTGTTGGGCATTCAACTTGCCGTATGACGATGATATACGACGCGGAGTGAATTTGAAATCATCCATATCCACCCTTTCTAAAGCAAACTGTAACGACACGTCACTTCCAACACCATAGATACTCAACAATATCGTATGTGGAAACGTTACGCCATCGACGGTACGGAAATCGGAATATGAACATACGACCTTTCCTCCACTGGCATGCAAACCTTCACTCTGTACAAGCTCGCCAGTCGCTTTGTCGAGATAGAACTTATATACAATGCCTTTTGTCTCCCGTGTAGTAGCTGTGATACAATCACCCTCAACAGCATAAGACATTTCGTTCATAGCCTGCACAAAAGGACGACCGTCGGGAGAAAATGCCCTGTTCATTAGCACCGATTCGAGCAGCCTGTAATCTATACCTGTCTGCTGCAGAAAACTCAAATCGGAATATGGAATTTCGGTATATTCCTTACCCAATTTATATATGATACGCAAATTCTCCGGCAAAAACTCCAAAGAGGCAACCTCTACAAGACCGAGAGCTGTCATGCCGATCTGTACACCGCATTCTTCCTTTATTCGCAATGTACCCTTTGCAGACAACGGCTTACCGTCAATATTGATTGTAAGTCTGAGATTACCCGATAAAGATGTGCGGGGCTGGACCACAGAAGGCGAGGATGAGAACATTTCCATACTCTCCATCACCAATGCTGTATTCTCCACCGATTTCCTTGTCTTACATCCGGCAAGAAACATAGAAAGGAGAACAAACAATATAAGAATCGCATTATTTGCGTTTAGCTTCGGCATAATATTTACGTTTTTTTATCTTCTTATCAAGAATCTTTGACTTTTCTCCGGCATCGCGCGCCATTATCCAATAATTGACAGCTTGCTCCATGTTGCCGCATTTTGCATATATGTCGCCACAATGGTGATATACAACAGAACTCTGTTCACCACCTATGGACAACAGTTTCTCAGCATAAGCCTTTGCCTCCTCATAGCGTCCGAGTTTGAAGAGAACCCAAGCATATGTATCGATACAGGTAGGGTCATCCGGGGTCATGGAAATTGTTGCCTGGCTCATCTCAAGAGCGCGGTTCAATTCCTTATTGTCAAGAGCAAGGAAATAGGCATAATTGTTCAGAACACCCACATTGGCATTGTCATATACCAAAGCTGAATCGTACGCTTCCATGCACTTGTCCATCATATTAAGGTCGTGATATGTATCTCCAATCAGTGCATATACCGCAGAAACCAATTTGGGTTCTGTATCATCGGCACGTTTTTCAAGACCTTCCTTGTATATTTCTATGCTCTCCGCCTTGCGGTCAAGCATATACGACGCCAATCCTTTATAGTAGTAAATCTCGAGTTTGTCCGGACAATAAGGCTGTGCGTTGTCGGAATATTTGAATATCGCTTCCATGTCCTCCTTTTCAATTGCATACTCCAGCAAACGTATAATTACCGTAAGATTATCAGGTTCCAATGAAACAATCTTTTCAAGGACCGGTGCAATAGTGTCGGAAGGTGCTTTTATAAAGGTGAGATAATGGCTATAAAGAGTTGCAACATCAAGTTCATCATACGGAAGGTTATACATCTCGCGCATAAAACCCGTCACACGGGCACTGTCCTTTGGATGCATGATTTCGATATACTGCAAGAGTGTATTCACGCGCGACTGTGCATCAAGCGCTTCGCATTTGAGAAAATGTTCTATATTATCACAATAAAGAGAATCATTTCCATAGTTAAGATAGAGTTCAGACAATGATGCCAGTGTGTAGAGGTCGTCCGGATTCACCGCAAGGACTTTTTCGTATGCCTCCAATGCCTTGTCTCTGTTGCCAAGAGCTACATACGTATTACCGAGCAGAGTCAGATAACGCAACTCATAGGGATACTCCTCTATCATGTCCGATACGACAGCAACAGCCTTTGCACTATCCCCTAATTGCATATAAAGACGCACCTTGTTCACTATAAAATCCTCGTTCGGACCTTCGATTCTCTCTAATTTGTTGAGCACATCTATAGCTTTTTCATATTGCCCCGCCTCGGAGTACAACGAAAAGAGATACATATAAATCTCACTCTTTGAATGTACTTTATCAAGCAGAGTTTCATAGACCTTGATTGCAGCGTCAATATTGCCGACATTCACATAATAGTTTACAAGAGCCCTGCTATAGTACACATTGGAGTGGTCGGCACTGACAATACGTTTTAACATGTCGTGTACGACACTGTCCTTTTTAAAAAAGTAATACAACGACGAGAGGTCGTACATCACTGTCAACGAAGAGGAATCAAGCGCATGGCAATGCTCAAGAATCTCAAAACAACGGTCGATGCTATCCTGTTCCATATATGAACGTGCCTGAAGATAATAATATTCTACAGCACGCGCACGCGCAACGGAATCGGTTGTTCCGCACTGCATTTGCGCTGCTGCCGGCAAACATACCGACAACAACATTGCCATTATAAGAATCTTCAGGTACCTCATATCAAATAAAGAACTTTATACACCTGTGTGTCCGAAACCGCCTGCTCCACGCTCGGTTTCGCCAAGAACTTCAACCTCACACCACTCCACCTGCTCATGACGCGCAATGACCATCTGTGCTATGCGTTCGCCGTCAGTAATGGTAAAAGGCTCGTTGGAGAGATTCACAAGTATCACGCAGACCTCACCACGATAATCGGCATCGACTGTTCCGGGAGAATTCAACACTGTTATGCCCTTTTTGATTGCCAGACCGCTACGAGGACGCACCTGCGCTTCATAACCTGCCGGCAAAGCCATAAACAGACCTGTCGGTACAAGTGCTCTCTGCAAAGGTTCAAGAACGATTGGTTCGTCGATGTTTGCCCTCAAGTCCATTCCTGCAGAAAGGTCGGTTGCATACGCAGGCAACTGGTGTTTCGATTTGTTTATTATTTCCACTTTCATAAGTATCTTAAATTAAAAACTCCGGGCAGACATAATTGTTCCCGGAGTGTTAGGTTATCAATTAATCTTATTATTCTTTTAACATGTAAAAAGCTTGTTACAGCACAAATACTATTTAGCTGCAACAGGAATGGAATTCAGATAAGAGTCGATATATCGGGCTCTTTTTTCCTCAAGCAGTTCATCCACAGCTATCAGCAATCCGGTCTCCTCGACATTGCCGAAATCATAATTGACTGCAGTGCCGAATATTCTCATTGTCGCAGACAAGCCCATATACGCACTCACCATAGGTGGGATAGAGACTCCGCTCTTCTGTACCTCCTGCTTAAGTGCCCTGTAATTGTCCTTATAGTTCTCATGGCAGAAAAGAGCTTTCATTGGTTCCTCATCTGCTCCTGTGACCAATGGTACTATTGGCTCAATCAGTTTATCCTTGTCAGGGAACTGCTCACGCAGGAAATAGAGTATAACATCGCGTGCTGCGGTGGGATATGAGGGATACATCGTAACCTTACCGAAATAGTACTTCATTCCGGGCAATACTATTGCCAATGCACCAAGACCATCCCACAAGTTATCAAGTGCAAAAAGGCTCTTTGAGCCCATGCGGGTAGATTGATATTCAAGAGCCACAAAAGCACGACCAAGCTCTACCGTATATGGCAGGAACTCATTTATGAACTTCTCTGAAAAACGGAACATTCCATGAGCTGTTGCCATTAATGGTTGACCGTCCTCATCAAAACGTATATCAGTGCCATAAAGGAAGCGATAGCCACCTATAATATCATCGTTTTCGGGATTCCACAAGACAAGTTGTTTGTATGGGACCTCCATTGTATCAAACTCGTCAATATCAACCTCCTTGCCGGTACCGCCTCCTGCCGCACGGAAAGCAATCTCACGCAAACGACCAATCTCACGCATCACATTCGGTGCTTCGTTGGCTGTAACCACGTAGATTTCATTGTCGCCACGACTGGTACGACGCAAAAGCTTGTCAGCTGTAAGTTCTGCTTTTAAAAGTTCCTTTGGAACAGGAGCTATAATATCTTTCATAGTATAAGACTGAATTATTACAAGGTATAAACCAGTTCCTTGACATATTGTGCCCACTCTGTCGCACTCTTTGACTTGTCAAAAGTCTGCCAGGGAATAGGCTTGCCTATTGTTACCTTGAATGTTTTATTCATATTCTTGAACATCTCGTCAGCAAGATACAGCATGGCTATATTGAACTTGATGCCAAGCATCTTGTTTATGTTTGCGAGACGATAGAAGAACTTTGAGTTCTCTCCCTCAAAATGAATGGGTATAATATCACGTTGTGTGTTGACGCTCTTGACAATGAAAGTCTTTTTCCATTCAAGGTCACGGACAACACCTTTTGTTTTGCGGGAGCATAGACCTGCCGGGAACATGACTATATTGTTGTCGCTTTCGAATGCGGCATTGACCTGCTGGGGAAAATTACGTGCTTGTGAACCGGTCTTGTTTACAGGTATCCAGAATGATGAAATCTGCGGGAAGTTCATCAACAGGTCGTTTACAAGGAATTTTATCTTGCCTTCGTACTGGGGAGCAAGGATATATGCCAGTCCAAGACCGTCCTGCGCTCCAAGAGGATGATTGCTGACGAACGTCAGGCGACGACCATCCTTTGGAAGATTTTCCAGACCGTGAACTTCAAATGAGTTCTTGAAGAACTTCATGAATGCATCGACAAAATCATAGTCCATCTTATCGCCATGCAATTCCAAGAAACCGTTTACCTCATCCTGATGGATGATTTTCTTGAGATATGAAATCAAGAAACGTGGTACGAAACGTGCTTTATCTCCGGCTTTGGAAGCCAAAATAGCTTCGACGTCAATTTGTATAGGTTTACTCATATCAAATTGTCCTAATTTGTGTGTTACGCAAAATTAGGACTAAAATTCAATAATACAAAATATTTTAAATGAATATCGGACAAGCAAAAAAGCGAACGCACTCTCATGCGTTCGCTTTTTACTATTTATCGGACTTTTTACTCCTCTACGTCTGAGAAATCAAGTACCGGGCGTTTGCTTGCCTGAACTCTATCGTAGTCTTCCTGTGAACCAACGATGATTCTGTTGAACTCACGCTGACCTGTTCCGGCAGGAATCAAGTGACCACAGATAACGTTCTCCTTCATACCGAGCAAGTAGTCACTCTTCATGTTGATGGCAGCCTCGTTGAGTACCTTTGTTGTCTCCTGGAACGATGCAGCTGACATGAAGCTCTGTGTCTGAAGTGCGGCACGTGTGATACCCTGGAGCACCTGTGTTGATGTAGCAGGCTGTGCATCGCGTGCAACAACAGGCTTGAGGTCGCGACGTTTGAGAGTACTGTTCTCGTCACGCAACTTACGTGTTGTAATAATCTGACCTGCCTTGAGGTTCTCTGAATCACCGGCATCTACGACAACCTTCTTACCCCAGATACGGTCGTTCTCCTCCTGGAACTGCAACTTGTCAACAATCTGCAACTCGAGGAAACGTGTATCACCCGGTTCGTTAATCTGTACCTTACGCATCATCTGACGTACGATAATCTCAAAGTGCTTATCGTTAATCTTCACACCCTGTGAACGGTAAACATCCTGAGCCTCGTTAACGATATACTCCTGAACCGCGGTAGGACCCTTGATTGCAAGAATATCCGATGGTGTCACAGCACCGTCTGACAACGGAGTTCCGGCGCGTACATAGTCACCATCCTGAACAAGAATCTGCTTTGACAATGCAACAAGATATTTCTTGACGTCGCCTACCTTTGAGGTTACTACAATTTCGCGGTTACCACGTTTTACCTTACCCATTGTTACCTCACCGTCGATTTCAGAAACAACTGCAGGGTTAGATGGGTTACGTGCCTCGAACAACTCTGTTACACGTGGCAGACCACCGGTAATATCACCCGCGTTACCGAATACACGAGGTATCTTAACAAGGATATCACCCGCCTTGAGAACATCGCCATCCTCAACAACCACGTGACCGCCTACCGGCAAGTTGTAGTTGTGTAGAGAATTGCCATTCTCGTCGTTGATATGTACTGTAGGTATCTTGTTCTTGTCCTTAGACTCGATGATAACGATTTCGTGCAAACCTGTACTTTCGTCAGTCTCTACCTTATAAGTGATATTCTCGATAACAGACTCGAATTCAACCTTACCGGCAACCTCAGTAACGATTACGGCGTTGAATGGGTCCCAAGCAGCAATTATCTTGCCCTTCTCTACCACCTCATCCTCTGTTGCGTATAGTTTAGAACCATAAGGAATGTTATGTGATGAAAGTACAATACCTGTATTGATATCGACAAAACGTACCTCGCTCAAACGGCTTACTACAATCTTGACAGGTGTACCGTCAGCCTCGATGGTGTCAACAGTACGCAACTCCTCGAACTTGAGCTTAGAAGCATGTTTTGCTCTGATTGTTGCATCTGCTGCGATGTTGGCAGCTGTACCACCGGCGTGGAAGGTACGAAGTGTAAGCTGTGTACCCGGCTCACCGATAGACTGTGCAGCGATGACACCAACTGCTTCACCCTTCTCAACCATACGGCTTGTTGCAAGGTTACGTCCGTAACATTTTGCACAAACACCATGCTTAGACTCACATGTGAGAACTGAACGGATTTCTACGCTTTCGATAGGTGATTTCTCAATCTCATCTGCAATAGCCTCAGAGATAAGCTCTCCTGAGTGAACAAGCACCTTACCTGTTGTAGGATGTATCACATCGTGTACAGATACACGTCCCATGATACGCTCGCCAAGTGTAGCGATAGTCTCGTCACCGTTCTTGAGAGCTGTACATACAAGACCGCGCAATGTACCACAGTCATCCTCGTTGATGATAACGTCGTGAGAAACGTCAACAAGACGACGTGTCAAGTAACCGGCATCGGCTGTCTTAAGAGCGGTATCGGCAAGACCCTTACGAGCACCGTGAG
>JAGBSZ010000003.1 GCA_017631585.1 Bacteroidaceae bacterium | reverse complement strand
TTTTGTGTGAAATTTTTTATACGTTGATTATCAATGAAATAAGTGTAGTTTTTCTGTCGGTATTCTATACGGAAACATCCGTTTTATCTCTGTTTTTCTTGTTTTTCGCTTTCTCTGGGACTATTTTGTCATTTTTGTGGATGTTGTTCTTTTTATTTAGAATAAATCTATATAAGGCAATTTATTTTTTTATTTGAAAATAATTTTGAGAAGAAAATAATGTCTCGAAAAGAGTTGTAAATCTTCAGAATGTTCATTAATATTATAGCGTTCCCTCCATTTGGAAGAAACGCTATAAGCTATGTTTTTTGACTTGTTTATCTTGCAAGTTCCAGATTGAGTTCCACTCTCAATTTTTCTATTAGAGGATTCTTCTCTTTCAATATCTCATATTGTTTTCCTTTGTCGCTGACATGTCTCTCAATAACCACTTTGTTTACATTGACAGCCATTTTTATATCAACGTCTCCAAGGTCGCTCCTCATTCCTTTTATTATGCGCTGAGCTTCTCTTTCGAACAATTCTGCTACCATCTGGTTATCTACGGAGATAGTAAAAGTATTGTCTGTGCTAAGCGAAGGGATAATCAGCTTCATTCTGTCGGCAAGAGCTCTTTCGTTCTCAGGGAGTTGCAGGGCTACAGAAGTCCAGGCTTTGCCAATCAGTTCATTTGTAAGCGTCTTTCTTGTCTCAATCTTTTCGGCAATGGTTGTATTCGTGCTTATCGTTGTTGCCGGTCTGTTTGTGTCGGTTGTTCCCATTATGCTCCTCGACTTGCGGAACATACCTCCAAGGCTGGTGCCTTCGCTTCGCCTTGTCTGCAGTTCGACAGGTCTGCCTTGCATTGTGGGTTGTGTGACGGTCTGTGGTTCAGCTGTCGCTGTTACAGGTCGTTGAACAGTTCTGGGGCTCTCTGTTACTGCCTGTGCCGGTTTTGCAACACTTGCTTCATTTTTAGCCTGAGGCATGGCAACCTCACTCTTTGCGAGGCTGCTGAAAATTGGTTTTAATATTTTTGGGCTACGCCCACTGCCATCGTCGCTGTCGTTGTCGCCACATTGTACCAGTTCTATCAGTGTCAGCTCCACCAACAGACGTTTGTTTCGGCTTGTTCGGTAATTCATACAGCAGTTGTTGCAGAGCTTTATGGCTTTGAACAATAGCTGGGGCTTGCATCTTCTTGCCTGCTCAATGTATCTGTTTCGCAATTCCGCACTGCCTTCGAAGAGGGTTGTGGTGGCTTCATCGCTGTTTACAAGCAAGTTTCTGAAGTGAGATGCGGCTCCCTCTATGAAAATATTTCCGTCAAATCCTTTGTTGAGAATCTCATTGAAAAGCAACAGGCATTGTGAAATCTTCTTTTCAAGAATAAAATCAGTGAGTCTGAAGTAATATTCATAATCGAGTACATTCAGGCTCTCTATCACCTTGTTGTATGTCAGGTCGCCTTGTGTAAAGCTTGCCATCTGGTCGAACAGCGATAGTGCGTCGCGCATGCAACCGTCCGATTTCTGCGCAATTATGCGAAGAGCTTCATATTCGGTGTTTATATTCTCTTTTCCGGCAATGTTCTGCAAGTGTGATATTATATCAGCCACGTCGATACGGCTGAAATCATATATCTGGCAACGTGAAAGGATTGTCGGGATAATCTTGTGCTTTTCGGTTGTGGCAAGAATGAATATGGCATGTGCAGGTGGCTCCTCAAGAGTCTTGAGGAATGCGTTGAATGCAGCCTGTGACAGCATGTGTACCTCGTCGATGATATACACCTTGTACTTTCCAACCTGCGGCGGTATGCGTACCTGCTCGTTCAGTGATCGGATGTCCTCAACCGAGTTGTTGCTTGCCGCGTCAAGTTCATATATTGAATAGGAACGCTGTTCGTTGAATGAACGGCACGATTCGCATTCATTGCAAGGCTCGCCGTCAGCAGTGAGTGCCTGACAGTTGATTGTCTTTGCGAATATACGCGCACATGTGGTTTTTCCCACTCCGCGTGGACCGCAGAACAGATATGCGTGCGCCAGTTTTCCGGTTTGTATGGCATTTTTGAGCGTTGTAGTCAATGATTTTTGCGATACAACCGATTCAAATGTGTCCGGACGATATTTTCTTGCCGAAACAATATAATTTTCCATCTTTATTTCAAATTTTCGGAGTTCATTCGCAAAGATAGCAAATTTTAGTATCTTTGAGCTAAAGCTCGAACATTATCTGCACTCGCTGTGAAAAAACTGAAGTAAACTTCATTTTTCTCGCTCGTTTGGCTTTGCCGAATCTGCTTTCGCTCGCGGTAAAATCAAATAAATTTGATTTATACTCGCTTACCCGCAGATTTGTTACTATCTTTGCGAATGAATCTTTAAATATTACTTTTGCTGTATGCTCAAAAAAATACTTCCGGTATTGGATTGGATAAAGAGACACAAGTATCTTTCGGTAACCGTTGTCTTTCTTCTTATAATTGTTGTCATAGATGATAACAATATGTTCAAACATATCAGGAATCAGGCTGTCATTTCGGAACTTGAAGACGAAATTGCAACAATGAAACGTGATTCAGCCGAGATTGTAAAACGTCAGAACCGCCTGGATTATAGGGGTGATGTGGATGCTATCGAGGAACTCGCCCGTGAGAAGTACGATATGCATAAGGATAACGAGGATGTTTTTGTAATTGAATAATTGGAAACTATTTTGGATTTTTAAACAACTTCTTGATATGAAAATAATTAAAGCTTTATACATGTTGGGTGCCGCTGCATTGCTGTTCGGCGCTGTAGCAAGGATGTTTTTGCCCGAATATTATGCTCTTATATATATAATAGGTGCGGTTGTTTTTGCGGTAGCGCAGTTCTTGATGCGTCCGCGTGGTGGCTCGGTTACAGTCCGTCGTCTTGTCATGCAACAACAGCTTGCCGGTTTGTTGTTTGTAGCTGCAGGAGTATTGATGTTTACCCATACGAATAACGAATGGATAGTGCTGCTCTCATGTGGTGCTTTCGTAGAACTTTACACTGCCTATCGTATTCCGAACGAAATAGAACGTAATAAATGATTATTTGTAAAGTTCTATCACTTCAAGATCCTTTATCTCCTTGCCGTCGATTGTGAATTTTATAAGTGTACGCACCTGTTGCCAGCCCTGTTTGCCGGCTGCACCGGGGTTTATGTGCAGACAATCGATAAGGTTGTCATATTTTACCTTTAATATATGCGAGTGTCCGGCAATGAAAATGTCCGGTTTCTCTTCGTAAAGGGCTTTTCTGATTGATGGGTCGTACTTGCCGGGGTAGCCACCTATGTGTTTCATCATTACAGTGCAATTCTCTACTTTGAATCGTAGCACCTCGCTGAAACGCATACGCAACTCCTGTCCGTCTATGTTGCCATATACAGCCCGTACCGGGCAAATGGTTTCCAAACGGTCTATGATTAATCCGCTGCCAATGTCACCGGCATGCCATATTTCATCGCAATCGGCAAAATGATGAGCGAATTTTTCATCCCAGCAGCTGTGGGTATCCGACAGAACCCCGATTCTTTTCATCAGGCGAAACGGCTCTTTATGAAATTGTAAAGTAATTCAACTGTACCCTCTATTCCCATTTTTGATGAGTTCACGCATATGTCGTAACTGCGTGCCTCGCCCCAATGTGTTGTAGCGTAGTAATCGTGATAAGAGCGGCGGCGTTTGTCGCCTTTTTCTATGAAATCTATAGCCTTTTCGTAGTCAAGCCCCTCTTTTTCCATAATACGTCCTATGCGGTCGTTGTTGTCGGAGGTAATGAATATGCTTATCATGCTTGGATGGTCACGCAATACATATTCTGCACATCTTCCCACTATTATGCAGTTTTCTCTTTCGGCAATATTCCTTATGGTCTCGCTCTGTATCTCGAAAAGTTTGTCGTTTCCCATGTAGTCGCCGATAGGCATATAGTCACCCATAGAGCCATGTATGCTGAACAGACCACTGAAGAAACCTACATTGTCCTGCTCGTCGGCAGTCTCGAATACTGTTGTGTCAAGACCGCTCTCTTTTGCGGCAACCTCAAGCAAAGTCTTGTCGTAAACCTTGATGTTCAGTAGCTCTCCTAACTTTTCGGCAATCTCTTTGCCGCCGCTGCCGAGCTGGCGTCCTATTGAAATGATGAAATTCTTCATGGTTATCTTCTTTTAGGTTTACATTTTTTCTTTCTTCCACTCTTTGAACTGTATGCCGAGTGTTATAACGGTAAGTATGGCTGCGACCAAATCCGAAATCGGTATGCTGTACCAGACACCCTTTTCACCAAAGAAGTGTGGAAGGATTATAAGTAGAGGTATCAGCATGAGCACCTGTCGTGTGAGCGACAGGAATATCGATTTGTTTACCTTGCCTATGCTTTGGAAGAAGTTGGTCGTTACGAGCTGGAAGCCTATGATAGGCATGAACATACACATTATTCTCATTGCCCATGATGCACGCTCTATAAGTGCAGGCTCTGATGTGAATATTCGTGCAACGAATCCCGGAAAACCTATGCACACAGCAAATCCTACTGTAGTTATCAATGTCGCCCACAATATAGTCAATGTAAGTGCCTTGCGTACTCTTTCAGGATGTTTGGCCCCATAGTTGTAACTTACGATAGGTTGCATTCCCTGTGTAAGTCCAAGTACAATCATTACAAAAATGAACTGCATGCTGTTGGAAATACCGTATGCCGCGGTTGAGATGTCGCCGTCTTCTATCGATATGCTGTTCTCGCGTAATCCTTTGTTTATAATGATTACCACTATACATGCGGCGGTGTTGATAAGGAAAGGCGACATGCCTATACGCAACACTTTCTTTACGATATTGCCTCTCAGCCTGTATATGCCTCTCTGAAGATGCAGTAGTTCGTTGGGGTTGCTCAACAGTTTTGTCTGCCATGCAAGTGTTATGGCTTGCGCTAGGATGGTGGCAAGTGCCGCACCGCGTATTCCCATGCCGAATACAAAAATCAATATCGGGGTCAATATCGCATTGAACAATACGGTCATTATGGTTGCCGTCATTGCCTGTTGTGGGTGACCCGATGAGCGCAATGCGGCATTTATGCCGAAATAGAGGTGTGTAATGACGTTACCGAGCAGAATTACTTCCATGTAGTCGCGTGCATAGGGCAGAGTGTTCTCGCTGGCACCGAAGAAGAGAAGAATATCATCGATGAACAAGAATGATACTGCGGCAAAAATGACACCGACTATGATGTTCAGTGTTACAAGGTTACCCAAAATGTTTTTTGCCGAATCGTAGTCGCGTTGTCCCAGACGTACCGAAATCATGGTTGCACCACCGACGCCTATCATCGCACCGAAGGCTACAGAGAGGTTCATGAACGGGAAAGTGTTTGTAAGTCCCGATATAGCATCGGTTCCGACATTCGGGATGTGTCCAATGAAAGCGCGGTCTATAAGGTTGTACAGTGATGCCGCTATCTGTGCAATGATGGCAGGGATGGCATATTGCATAAGGAGCTTGCCTATTCTCTCGGTTCCAAGCTCTGTCGGTACTTTCTTGTTGACTGTTGTGCTCATAAAAAAATGTAAAGTCTGTATGTTGTGGCAAAAAAAAGTATATCTTTGTCCTATTGTGTTTTTGCCTTTGCAAAAATAGCAAAAAAAACGATAGTATAATAATATCTAGGTTTCAGTAATAATATATGTTGCAGGAAAAGAGTGTATTGGTGGGTATGAGCGGTGGCATTGACAGCACTGCAACATGTCATATGCTGCTGTCGCAAGGTTACAAAGTGAAAGGTCTTACTTTCATCACGTGTGATGCCGGTGAAAAGGCAGCGCAGTCGGCAAAGGAACTTGCCGCGAGGCTCGAGGTGGAACATCATATCGCCGATGTGCGCGATGAATTCCGTAAATTGGTCATTGAGCCATTTATCGACAGTTATTTGTCAGGTTTTACCCCGAATCCTTGTGTCAACTGCAATCCGCTGGTCAAATTCCGCCTGCTCGAAGAGTGGGCTGACAAACTTGGATGCGAATATATTGCCACAGGTCATTATGTAAAGGTGGTTTCTGAAAATGCAGGTGATGAAAAAAAGTATTATATAGTCACTGGGGATGATGACCGCAAGGACCAGAGTTATTTCTTGTGGAGGCTTACCCAGCAACAATTGTCACGGCTTATCCTGCCATTAGGGGGGATGGATAAACCATCGGTTGTGGAGTATCTGAAGAAAAATGGTTTTGAAACCCTTGCCGGTGGTGGTGAGAGCATGGAGGTCTGTTTTATTCCCGGTGATTATCGCGATTTTCTCAAAGAGAATGTTTCGGGAATTGAGGAACGTTACGGTGGAGGCTCGTTTGTTGATTGCGAAGGTCGTTTCCTTGGCAAGCATAAAGGATTTCCTTTTTATACAATAGGACAGCGCAAAGGGCTTGGTATTGCTCTTGGTTATCCGGCTTATGTGGTAAAGATTAATCCTGCCAAAAATACAGTTATGCTT
The DNA here is from genome assembly GCA_017631585.1 of Bacteroidaceae bacterium. Taxonomy (GTDB): domain Bacteria; phylum Bacteroidota; class Bacteroidia; order Bacteroidales; family Bacteroidaceae; genus HGM04593. Next base: position 35,083 of record JAGBSZ010000003.1, on the reverse strand, counting down.
GGCAGTGAGGAACAGATAATGACGCGCCATATGCTCGTAGAGGAGCCACAATGGGTGGCCGGTGTTCCCGAAAAACTTACCGTAAGAGTACGTTATCGCAGTCGTCCTGTGGAATGTGATGCGCCTGTTCTTGTGGGTGACGGTCGTTGGCTTGTCTGTTTGCATGAACATGTTTCTGCCATAACTCCGGGGCAGTCGGCTGTGTTCTATTGTGGCAATACGGTTGTAGGCGGAGCATTCATTGCCGACCAGCGAGGTATAAACCAATGGATTCCAAAAGAATGATGAATGATATAGAAAATCCTCTGACCCTGTATTCGTTGAATAATATCGTTCGCGAGGCTGTAAGTGCAGCCTTACCTATGCGTTATTGGGTAACGGGTGAACTGAGCGAGGTACGCGAGGCGGTCAACGGACATTGTTATATCGAACTTGTACAACGCGATGAGGCTACAGGAGAACTTGTTGCAAAGGCACGCGGTACAATCTGGGCGCGTATATACTCTCTTTTGCGTCCCTATTTCCTTGAGCAGACAGGGCATCATTTTGCGCAGGGGCTTAAAGTGCTTCTTCAGGTTAGTGTCAACTTCCATGAATTGTACGGTTATACTCTTGATGTCAGTGATATTGAGCCTGCTTATACCATAGGTGATATGGCTCGCAAGCGTCAGCTTGTCATAAAACGGCTCACCGAAGAGGGTGTAATCGGGCTGAACAAGGAGTTGCAATTTCCTTTGTTGCCACAAAGAGTTGCCGTAATATCCTCATCCACAGCAGCCGGTTATGGTGATTTCTGTGACCAACTGCATAAAAACAGCTATGGTTTTGTCTTTTATACAAAGCTCTTTCCTGCGCCCATGCAGGGTAGTGCGGTGGAGCAGGGTATAATAGCCGCACTCGATAATATTGCCCGCAATTTGGATTTTTGGGATGTAGTCGTCATTATACGTGGCGGAGGTGCCACAAGTGAACTCTCTTGCTTTGATACATACGAACTTGCCAATAACTGTGCGCAGTTCCCTTTGCCAATAATAACGGGAATAGGTCATCGTCGCGACGAGAGTGTCCTTGATATTGTGGCACATACAAGCGCAAAGACACCTACTGCGGCTGCAGAACTTCTTATTCATGCCATGCTTGCGCAGGCGGGTTGGCTGGCTGATGTCCGCCAGAGTGTAGCCGGTGCTGTGCGTGGCAGGCTTGATAGCGAGAAAAACCGTTTGCAGTCGCTTGTGCAGCGCATACCGGTGGCAACGGCACTCTTTATGCAGAGTATGCATCATAAACTCGACCTTTGGCAAAAATATATCGATGCATCATCCCCTGAGCGTATTCTTGCCCTTGGATACAGCATTACACGATTAAACGGAAAGGCTATTCGTTCAGTAGATGATATTAAGCCCGGTGATGAGGTGATAACAACAGTCTCCGGTGGTGAATTTACAAGCAGGATAACAGATAAAAAATAACGAACAATGGAAAATTTGACATATACACAGGCGGTGGAGCGTCTCGAAGAGATAATGAGTTCCATTCAGGGTGGTGGAATGGATGTCGATAAATTGGCGGTTGCCCTTAAAGAGGCTTCTGCGCTTGTGCAATTTTGTCGCGGCAAGTTGTATAAGGTTGATGAAGAGGTCAAATTGTTGCTTGAAAACATGGATGACGAAACTCTTTGCTGATAAACTTTTGTTGCTCTGCTTTTTCTTTTCCGTCAAAATGAGTAACTTCGCGCAGGAAAATAAAAATTTGTTATGAAAGATTTGGATTGGTCAAATATTGGCTTTGGATACAGAAAAACCGATTATAATGTGCGTTGTTGCTATCGCAATGGTGCATGGGGTGAGATTGAGGTAAGTTCTTCGGAGTATATAAACATGCATATGGCTGCTACCTGCCTGCACTATGGTCAGGAGGCTTTCGAGGGTCTTAAGGCTTTCCGTGGTAAAGATGGCAAGGTGAGAATATTCCGTCTTGAGGCTAATGCAGAGCGTCTGCAAAGCACATGTGATGGTATTCTTATGCCCCAGGTGAGTGTGGAGCTGTTCCGCGAGATGGTTACAAAGGTGGTCGCGCTTAACAAGGATTTTATTCCTCCCTATGAGAGCGGTGCTTCGCTTTATATCCGTCCTTTGCTCATTGGTACAAGTGCGCAGGTTGGTGTGCATCCGGCATCGGAGTATATGTTCATCATTTTTGTAACTCCCGTTGGTCCTTACTTTAAAGGCGGTTTCTCTACTAATCCGTATGTGATAATTCGCGAATACGACCGTTCTGCTCCTCTTGGAACAGGAAAATACAAAGTGGGCGGAAATTATGCAGCAAGTCTGCGTGCCAACAAACTTGCCCACGACAAGGGTTATTCATGCGAGTTCTATCTTGATGCACGTGAAAAGAAGTATATCGATGAGTGCGGAGCGGCAAATTTTATCGGTATAAAGGAGAATACATACGTGACACCTCTTTCTACATCAATTCTTCCCTCTATAACCAACCGCAGTCTGCAGCAGATTGCAAAAGACATGGGTATGAAAGTTGAGGTGCGCCCCATCCCCGAGGAGGAGCTATCTACATTCGAGGAGGCAGGAGCTTGCGGCACTGCGGCTGTCATATCTCCAATCGAACGTATCGATGACCTTGAAATGGGTAAGTCTTACGTATTTGCCAAGGATGGCAAACCAGGTCCTGTGTGTACAAAACTTTATGAGAAACTGCGTGCCATACAGTATGGTGATGCTCCCGATTCTTATGGTTGGGTAACTGTGCTTGACATATAATCGTTATGGGTAAAGGAAAATTGAAAAAGTTTGCCGATATGGCGCAATATGACAATGTCATCGAGCATCCCTATTCTGTTATCGATGATGTTGCGTTCCCCTTACGTGGCAATTGGAATCGCGATTTCTTCAAGAATGATAATCCTATAGTGCTTGAATTGGGATGTGGCAGAGGCGAATATACCGTAGCTCTTGCCCGTCGTTTCCCCGAAAAGAATTTTATAGGTGTCGATATTAAGGGAGCGCGTATGTGGACCGGTGCTACTGAAGCTAAGAGCGAAGGACTTACAAATGTAGGTTTCTTGCGTACCAATATCGAGATTATCGACCGTCTGTTCGCGCAGGGTGAGGTGAGTGAAATTTGGCTCACATTCCCCGACCCGCAGATGAAGAAATATACAAAGCGTCTTACATCGTCGCTTTTCCTTGCTCGATACAGAAATATCCTCTCTGCCGATGCAATCGTTCATCTCAAGACTGACAGTAACTTCATGTTCACTTACACCAAGTATATAACAGAGGTAAATGCTCTGCCTGTTGTGGAGTGTATTGATGATGTGCATGGTCAGGATGAAGTCAGCGATGTTCTGCAGATACGCACCTATTACGAGTCACAGTGGCTGTCACGCGGCATAACAATCAAGTATATTGCATTCAATCTGCCGGCGAAAGAACAGTATGAAGAGCCGAATGTTGAGATTGAGCTCGATGAGTACCGTAGCTACAACCGCAGCAAGCGCAGCAGTCTCGAAACAAGTAAATGATAAAGGATTTCTTTTTATGTTCAAGCATATAGTAATGTGGCGCTTTATTGATGGCGCAAACGGAAAAAGCAAGCAGGAGCATGCTCTTTGGGTAAAAGAGAATCTCGAAGCTCTTGTTGGTATCATCCCTGAAATAAAATCGCTCGAAGTGGGTGTTAATGTATGTATGGCAGGTACTGCATACGATGCTGTGCTTGTAAGTGCTTTTGATGATGCCGATGCCATGGAGCGTTACAAGGTGCATCCTGCGCACGTGGCTGTTGCAGCCTATTTCAAGGGTATAACCGAAGGTCGTGCCGAAGCCGACTATAATATTTAAAGAAAGAATTATGGCATTATATCCCAAACTTATACTCGATGCGCTCGAAAAGGTGCGCTATCCGGGCAATGGCAAGAATCTTGTCGAAGCTGAAATGGTGGATGACAATATACGCATCGACGGAAACAAGGTGAGTTTTTCTCTTATATTCGACAAGCCTACAGACCCATTCATTCGCTCTGTTGTAAAATCGGCAGAGGCTGCCATACACATGTATGTGGGCAAAGAGGTGGAAATAGAAGGCAACATCACCGTGGTGAGCCGTCAGGCTGCACGTCCCGAGGTGGGCAAGTTCCTGCCACAGGTAAAGAATGTCATTGCTGTGTCATCAGGAAAGGGTGGTGTCGGTAAATCTACCGTATCGGCTAACCTTGCGATAGCATTGGCACGATTGGGATACAAGGTCGGTCTGCTGGATGCAGATATATTCGGTCCTTCAATTCCAAAGATGTTCAGCGTGGAGGATGAGCGTCCTTACAGTGAGAATATCGACGGTCGTGACCTTATACAGCCTATAGAGAAATTTGGCGTAAAGATTCTGTCCATCGGATTCTTTGTCGATCCTGAGCAGGCTATCCTATGGCGTGGCAGCATGGCAAGCAATGCCCTCAAACAGCTTATTGCCGATGCCAATTGGGGTGAACTCGATTATTTCCTGATTGACCTCCCACCGGGAACAAGCGATATACACTTGACAATAGTGCAGTGCCTTGCTCTTACAGGAGCTGTTGTTGTAACCACTCCTCAGGAGGTGTCGCTCGCAGCGGCAATAAAAGGCGTGAATATGTTCATAAACGAAAAGGTGGCAGTGCCCATACTCGGTCTTGTGGAGAATATGGCTTGGTTCACGCCGGCAGAGCTCCCCAACAACAGATATTACATATTCGGCAAGGAGGGCGGAAAGCGTATGGCTGAGGCTTATAATATTCCGCTGATAGGTCAGATTCCTTTGGTGCAGAGTATATGCGAGAGTGGTGATGCAGGAATACCTATCGCCATGAGAGCAGACAGCCCCGATGGTCAGGCATTCATACAGGTGGCTGCGGCATTGGTGGAAAAGACAGAAAAACGCAACGCAGAACTTCCTAAAACAAAGATAGTCGGTCAGTAAGAATGTAAAAAAGAGGTCCTCGGACCTCTTTTTTACATTCTTACTTTATGGTAGAAATATATTGCGGCAAAAATGAATATTCCGCCTAACGCGCCATAAACCCATCGTGCGCCGTTGCGTCCGAACCTGTTTACCACCCACCGTGCATTGTCTGTGGTGAAGAACCAGTCCTGGTTGAAAATCGAAGCCGAAAGGGCTGTCAATCCTGTAAGCAGGAATATGGCTTGAACAATATAATGCATTATCATGCCTGCTCGTTTTGTGCAGTCCAACCTTGTGCTTTAAGCTCCATCTCCACACCGTCGCGTGTGATGAGTGCAAGCCCCATGTTGTCGCTCACAATGTGTCCGATAACACGGACATCCTTCATTGCGGCAACCTTTTCATGGTCGGCTATGGGAACTGTGAAAAGCAATTCAAAGTCCTCACCGCCATTCAGGGCGCAAGTGATAACGTTCATATTCAGCTCTTCTGCCATAATGGCTGTCTGGTAGTCGATAGGGATACGCTCCTCATATATTCGACAACCGACACCGCTCTGCTTGCATATATGCATCAGCTCTGACGACAAACCGTCGCTGATGTCTATCATAGATGTTGGTCTTACATTCTCCTCGCGTAACTTTTCAAGAACCTCTTTGCATATCTCCGGTTTAAGCTGTCGTTCAAGAATGTACTCTTTGCCTTGGAAGTCGGGCTGAATATCTTTGCCGGCAGTTGCAATCTTTTCGCGTTCGAGAAGCTGCAATCCCATATATGCGGCACCAAGGTTGCCGGTAACGCATATAAGGTCGGTCTCTTTTGCTCCGTTGCGTTTCACGGTTGTTCCTTTTGGAGCAGAGCCTATGGCTGTGATGCTTATGGCAAGTCCGGTGAGAGAAGATGATGTGTCGCCACCCACAATGTCAACGCCGTACTGTTGGCATGCAAGTCTTATTCCGGAATATAGTTCCTCAACGTCCTCGATGCAGAACTTGCGGCTTAACGCAAGCGATACGGTAATCTGCTTTGGGGTACCGTTCATGGCGTATATGTCCGATATATTGGCAACGACAGCCTTGTAACCAAGGTGCTTCAACGGGAAGTAGGTCAGGTCAAAGTGTACTCCTTCCATTAGCAAGTCGGTAGAGACAAGCACCTCCTCGTCGTTGCTGAATTGCAGAACAGCTGCGTCATCGCCAATGCCTTTTATGCTCTCCTTGTTCTCTGTTTTTATCTCTTTGGTAATATGGTCAATAAGACCGAACTCTCCCAAAGTGGAAATTTCTGTGCGTTTTGTCGTGTTCATCTTATTATGCTCTGTTGATTATTTCACGGAAAATAGTAGTCATTTTGGGTTGTGCTTCATCCGCGGCTTTCTGTACCTCTTCATGGCTGCACTCTACTACTATGCCTTCAAGCCCAAGGTCGGTAATAACTGAAATACCAAATACTCTTATACCGCAGTGACGCGCTACTATAACTTCGGGTACAGTTGACATACCAACGGCATCACCTCCCATGCGGTGGAACATACGGTATTCGGCAGGAGTTTCAAAAGTGGGACCTTGTGTACCTAAATATATACCCTCAACAACGCGGATGTTCTTTTCCGCAGCAATCTCTTTCGCCATGGCAATAAGTCTCTTGTCGTATGCCGCACTCATATCGGGGAATCGGTCACCATAAGGGATATTCTTTCCGCGCAACGGATGCTCCGGGAAGAAGTTGATGTGGTCGTTGATAATCATAAGGTCTCCGATTACGAAATCCGGATTCATACCACCTGCGGCGTTTGATACAAACAATGTCTTTATGCCCAATTCGCGCATAACTCGCACGGGGAATGTCACCTCTTTCATCGAGTAGCCTTCGTAGAAATGGAAACGTCCCTGCATTGCCATTATATCCTTGTTACCCAATTTTCCAAAAATGAGTTTGCCGGAGTGTCCTTCTACTGTTGAAAGGGGGAAGTTGGGTATATCCTTGTACTCAATTTCGTATTTATCGGTAATTTCATTGACAAGACTGCCAAGTCCTGTTCCAAGGATTATTGCTGTTTCGGGTGCTGTATTCATCTTCCCTCTCAGGAATTCAGCGGTTTCTTGAATTTTCTGTAACATAATCCAAAATTATTTTGTTAAACATCTCTTTTTTGTTCAAAATCTCAATATCTATGGGTAGCACTTGGATGCTTTCTTTTATAACCTTTGCAACATCTGTATGCTGTAATATTCTTGTAGCATCCTTTTCGGTTGTTATAATTGTTTTATTGCAGTTTTTTATATTATTGTAACAGTACTCAATCTCTTTAAAGTCGTTTGATGTAAAATTGTGATGGTCGGCATATTTGATTACTGTAACATTCTTGCACATACTCTCAACTTGTCTTATCAGTGGCTCGGGACGTGCAATGCCGGTAACGAGCAAAATATCCGTTTCCTGTGAAATCTCTTTTTTATAACATCCGAACAGGGGATAAAGTTCTCCGTATCGCATGCGGGAGAAGAAAACCGGTATATCCTTTATCTTTTTTATATGATTTCTGCAGAAATTTTTCTCTTCATCTGTCAGATTTTTGCATTTTGTAATAATTACAATGTCTGCACGCCTTATGCCGTTTTCACTTTCTCTCATACGTCCAAAGGGCAGAATGCAGTCCTGCCATATCGGATGTGAACTATCTATAAGCAAGATGTTTAACCCGGCTTTAACATGACGGTGTTGGAATGCGTCATCAAGCAATATCACCTCAGTCTCCTTGGCATCCTTAGTTAATTTCTCTATTCCGATTACGCGCTTTTCGCATACAGCAACGTTTATGCCCTGCTTGAATTTGCTCTTTATTTGAAAAGGCTCGTCACCGATTATGCTCATTGGAGTTTTTTCATCGGCAAGAATATATCCTTTGCTTTTGCGTCCGTATCCACGGCTTAATACTGCTGTATGAAACTTTTCCTTCAATAATTTCACAAGATATTCTGTGTGAGGGGTCTTGCCGGTGCCACCAACGGATATGTTTCCTATGCATATTGTAGGAATTGAAAAAATATGGCTTTTTATCAGTCCGCAATCAAAAAGTCTGTTTCTTGTTGCTGTAATCCAGGAGTATGGATTTACAATATCACAAAATTCCTTCAAAAAACCTCGTTTTTTTTCTATCATGGGGTGTTTGGGTTGCTTTATTGCAAAATTAAATAATTTATTTGGTTTGCCTGCAACCTTGGTTTATATGTTTTGCTTTTTTTGCATTTTAAAGTGTTAAAAAATCTTATAAGTGCTAAAATATTAGTTTAGTTACAATCATTTTGTGATAAATGTTTAATGATTTGAAAAAAAAAATTATTTTTGCCGTGAAATAGAGTGTGGTTTCGCGAAAAAAGTTGTAACTTGCACCCGATTAGCTATTGACTATTCCTTAGGGAAAGATGCTCGAGTGGTTGAAGAGGCACGCCTGGAAAGCGTGTATACGTCAAAAGCGTATCGGGGGTTCGAATCCCCCTCTTTCCGCGATAATGAAATAAATTAACTTAAAATACTAATTTTTAAAATTACACACAATGAAAAAACTTTTTGCAATCGTTGCAGTGTTGGGTATGTTTACATTCGGTACAACCCAAGTTTTTGCTCAGGATGCGGCTGAGGCTGCTCCTGTTGAGACAGTAGAACAGGAAGAAGTTGTTGAAGAAGAGGCTGTAGCTGAAGAGGCTCCCGCTCAAGTAACTGAAGCTGCTGAGACTGTAGGTGTTCATAAGTCTCTTAAGACTAAGTTCATTGAGGGTGGTGCCGAGTTCATGGCATTGGTTGCCGTAGCTATGGTTATCGGTCTTGCTTTCTGTGTAGAGCGTATCATCTATTTGAGCATGGCTCAGGTTAACACCAAGAAGCTTATGGAGGCTATTGCCGCAGCTCTTTCAAAGAATGATGTTGAGCGTGCAAAGGAAATCTGCCGCAACACAGCAGGTCCTGTTGCTTCTATCTGCTATCAGGGTCTTCTCCGTATCGACGAGGGTCTTGAGACTGTAGAGCGTACAGTTGTTTCTTATGGTAGCCTTCAGTCGGCTAACCTTGAGAAGGGTTGCTCATGGATTACATTGTTCATCGCGATGGCTCCATCACTCGGATTCTTGGGTACTGTGATCGGTATGGTTATGTCATTCGACGAAATCCAGCAGAAGGGTGATATCTCTCCAACTATCGTTGCAGGTGGTATGAAGGTGGCTCTTATCACAACTATCTACGGTATTATCGTTGCTCTTGTTCTTCAGGTATTCTACAACTTTATCTTGACCAAGATTGAGTCTATCGTTGCAGACATGGAGGATTGTTCAATTACACTTCTCGACCTTTTGACAAAATACAATCTTAAGAAGTAATAACAGCTAAATAAATTTGTATATTATGAAAGCTGATATTTGTTCAAGAGTCTCAAAAATTGTTTTCTACATTGCTATGGCGGTGTCAGTGGCTCTCATTGCGCTGTTCTTCTTTGTAGGTTTCAATGACACAGAGACTATAAATAATAATGATATGCGTGCGCCTCAGTTTACTGACGCATTGATATATTGGATTTATGCATTGACCGGAATTACAGTGGTGCTTGTCGTCTCGTTCGGTTTGATTTCCTTCGGAAAGAACTTCAGTGATGACCCAATGGGCGCACTTAAAGGTTTGGCAGGTGTGTTGTTGTTGGTAGTGTTGTTTGGTGGCGCTTATTTCCTCGCATCAGATACTCCTATCATTGTAAACGGCAAGCCATTGTCTGATTCTGATGGTAACCCCATCGCTGCTTCTGCTTATATTTTGACCGATGTGGTAATCTATGTTCAGTATGCCTTGTTTGCAGTTTGTACCTTGGCTACAATGTTCAGTTTGCTAAACATCTCAAGAAAAGTAAAAAGTAACAAGTAAAAAGTAAAACAATGGGAAAAGGACAAAGAAAAGTTCCGGGAATCAACGCCAGTTCTACTGCCGATATCTCGTTCATCTTGCTCATCTTTTTCTTGGTCGTGACTTCAATGAACTCATCTACAGGTTTGAATGTGCGTCTGCCTGAGCCTCCAGAGGATGAAGACCTTCAGAATCCTCCTAAAATCAAGAAACGCAACAGCCTGATAGTATTGGTTAACTTGGATAATAAAATCATGATTACTCAGGGTGAAAGACCTGCCTACGAAATCAGCGTGTCTGATCTCCGTCAGTTGGCAAAGGAGTTCATCTCAAATGATGAGAATCGTGCCGATTATCCTGAAAAGCATGCCGAGGATGTTGTGTTTGAAGATGGCGGTACTGAGCATACGCTTCCCAGCGGACGTCAGCAGAATATCACAAGCAAACATGTGATTTCTTTGCAGACTGACCGTGGTACAAGCTATAATACTTATTTTGAGGTTTCAAATGAGTTGTATGCCGCTTATGACGAATTGCGTGACGAATTGGCTCGCAAGGAGTATGGTAAGCCGTATAACAAATTGGATGAGGTTCAACAGATGTTGTGCCGTCTCTATTACAAGACTATGATTTCAGAGGCTGAGCCTCGTTCTATTGGTGGAGGAATGTAATTATGAGTAAGTTTAATAATAAAGGAAAGGCAGAAATGCCTGAATTGAATACCTCGTCACTTCCTGACTTGATTTTCTCTATCCTCTTTTTCTTCATGATTGTAACATCTATGCGTGAAGAGGAGGTTAAGGTGGAGTACACCTTGCCAAAGGGAACCGGCTTGTCAAAGATAGAACGTAAGACAGCTGTCGTGAACATTCATATCGGTTCGCCTTCAAAGCAATATGTTTCTCAGTTGGGTATGAGTACACGTGTTCAGTTGAACGACCGTTTTGCAAACGTCAAGGAGGTTGCTCCTTTCGTGGTTAATGAGCGTTCATTGATGCGTCAGGCAGACCAGGCTGTAATGAAGGTTGCGTTGAAGACCGACCAGAATGTAAAGATGGGTATTATAACAGACGTGAAGATGGAGTTGCGTAAAGCACGTGCTTTGTCACTCATGTATTCTGCTGACGAAAGAAACAAACAGTAATAGAATACTTATAATCAACAAAAAAGCCACAACTCTGAGTTGTGGCTTTTTTGTTGATATGTGGTGGTTTACCTGTTACGCTTAAGGTAAGTTACAAAGCGATATTCGAAATTGTGCTTCTCGTCTATTGGGTGTGCTTCGTTCTGTATGACTTCCCATTCGCTTTTTGTGAACTCTGGGAAAAATGCATCTGCTTCTGCCGGCGTGTCGTTGACCTCGGTCAGGCACAGAATGTCGGCAATGGGCATAGCTGTCTTATATAGCATTTCTCCACCGATTATGTATATTACCTCCTCGTTCATGCAGTTGGCAAGAGCCTCTTCTAACGATTTGAATGTCTCTGCTCCCGGGAAGGAGTTCTCTTTGCGCGAAAGGACTATGTTCCTGCGGTTGGGAAGTGCCCCTTTAGGCAATGAACGGAAAGTGTTGCTGCCCATTATTATGGTATGTCCTGTTGTCAATTCCTTGAAGCGTTTGAGGTCGTTCGGCAACCAATATATCAGTTTGTTGCCGAGACCTATCGCATTGTTTTTTGCGATTGCCGCTATTAGTGCTATCTTTTGCATATTATATTCTTATACGGCTACTACGCCTTTGATATGTGGGTGTGCATCGTAATTCTCAAGTGAAAAATCTTCGTACTTGAATGAGAATATATCCTTTACATCCGGGTTTATTGCCATAGTAGGCAACTTTTTGGGCTCACGTGTGAGCTGTAGCTTTACCTGCTCGATATGGTTCAGGTATATATGCGCATCGCCTAATGTGTGAATGAACTCTCCGGGTTTCAGTCCTGTAACCTGTGCCATCATCAACAGCAGCAATGAGTATGATGCTATGTTGAATGGAACTCCTAGGAAGCAGTCTGCACTGCGCTGGTATAGCTGCAAGCTCAGTTTGCCGTCGGCTACATAGAACTGGAACATTGCATGGCATGGTGGCAGATTCATATTCTTTATGTCTGCTACATTCCAGGCATTTACGATAATGCGTCGTGAATCAGGGTTGTTTTTTATTGTCTCAACAACCTCTTTTATCTGGTCTATGTGTTCGCCGTTGTATCCGGGCCATGAACGCCACTGGTAACCATAAATATGTCCAAGATCGCCGTTCTCGTCAGCCCATTCGTTCCATATTCTTACACCGTTCTCCTGCAGGTATTTAACGTTTGTGTCACCATTCAGGAACCATAGCAGTTCATGGATTATCGATTTGAGGTGGAGCTTCTTTGTTGTAAGACAAGGAAATCCCTCTTCAAGGTTAAAACGCATCTGGTGTCCAAAGACACTGATTGTTCCTGTTCCGGTGCGGTCTTCTTTCTTTGCTCCTTCGTTGAGGATTCTTTCAAGGAGATTAAGATATTGCTTCATGTTGTCTGTTTTTTCTAAAATAATATGCAAATATATGGTTTTGCATTTTTTTTTCCTAATGAAAAACGGTTTAATAAGCATTTATTGTTGAGCTGATATTCAATCCTGTTCTTAATAGTTAAATTTAATTATTATTTATAATAAATATTCTCTGTACGGATAGTATAACGATTTAAAATGTTATATTTGCAAATTAGGAGAGGTATATAATTATTTTCAATATGAAACTGAATGCTGATTTTACAAACAGGACAGAGGCTCTTTTCGGCAAAGAGCTTTATGCCCGTTTTGCGCAGGCGCTCGATGTAGAGCCTGTAGTCAGTGTTCGTCATAATGTAAAGAAATATACAGCAGAGCGTGATGCAGTGGCTGTGCCTTGGGCAACTCAGGGATATTATCTTCCGGAACGTCCTCTGTTTACAGCCGACCCCCTTTTTCATGCCGGTTGCTATTATGTACAGGAGGCGTCATCGATGTTCGTCGAGCAGGTTGTCAAGCAGTATGTCAGCGAGCCTGTCAGAGCCCTCGATCTGTGTGCGGCTCCTGGTGGAAAGTCAACGCATCTGCTTTCGGCTTTGCCACAAGGCAGTATGCTTGTTTCAAACGAACCGATGCCTTTGCGTGCGCAGATACTTGCCGAGAATGTGACCAAGTGGGGTAATCCGGCATCTGTGGTAACAAAGAATCTGCCGGCTGATTTTGCCTCTTTCAGAGATTTCTTTGACTTTATACTTGTTGATGCACCTTGTTCGGGAGAGGGTATGTTCCGTAAGGAGCCTAAAGCTGTAGAGCAGTGGAGCGTTTCCAATGTGGAGATGTGTGCCGAACGCCAAAGAGAAATATTGTCGGATATCTGGAAATCTTTACGCCCGGGTGGATTATTGGTCTATAGTACCTGTACATTCAACAGCGAAGAGAATGAACAGAATGTGCGTTGGATAGCAGAGGAACTCGGTGCTGAGGTGCTTGAACTGAATGTATCGCCCGATTGGGGAATTACAGGCTCACTTGCAGATGAAAATTTGCCGGTGTATCGTTTTATTCCCGGTGCAACCGATGGAGAGGGTTTCTTTCTTGCAGTGCTAAGAAAAGATGGCGAAGCCTCATTGGCTCAACCGCGTCAGCCGCGTTTGCAGAAAGTGCCGGCAAAAATAATGGGTGAAGTGGAATCAATGGTGGAGAGTCCTGAATTGTTCGATTTCGTTCAGAACGATGAGTTGATTACAGCTATGCCCAAGGAACATACATCGGCAATGGTTGCCCTGCAACAGAAGTTGTGTGTGCTGCATTGTGGCTTGCCTGTGGCAACGGTAAAGAACAATAAACTGTTGCCGGTGCATGCGTTGGCAATGAGTACCTCTTTGCGTAGAGAGGCTTTTACCGTTGTTGAGTTGGAACTTGACCGTGCTTTGATGTATCTGCATCGCGAAACATTGGCGTTGCAGGACTATCCGATAGGTTATCTTCTGCTTACATACAGGAATGTGCCTATCGGTTTTGTAAAGAATGTCGGCAACAGAGCAAATAACCTTTATCCGGCAGAGTGGAGAATACGTAAGAATCTGATGGATTTATAATTTAAAAATTAGATATATGAAAAAAGTTTTATTGTCATTGTTGTTGTTTGTTACAACATTGAATTTGAGTGCTCAGTTCGGAGGTGCAGAACCTGTGACTTTCGAAGAGAATGTAATTGTCAATGGTGCTGACGGCACTATTGAATTCGAGGCTTATATCGAAGATGGCTTCCATCTCTATTCGACAAACATTCCTGAGGGTGGTCCGGCCCCTATGGAGGTTAACTACAGCCTTGTCGAAGGTGCTGAGATTGTAGGTGAACTTACACCGAGTGATGGTGCTGTAACAGAAATGGACCAGATGTTCGAGATGATGGTTTCATATTTCAGCGAGAGTGCAGTATTTACCCAGAAGGTTAAATTCCTTGGTGGAAAGTACCGCATCAAAGGAACTTTGCGTTTCCAGTCTTGCAGTGATTCAAATTGTGTTCCCGGACGTTACGACTTTGATATAACAGGCGAAGCTGTTGTTGAGAAACCTGTTGTAAAGGAGGTTGCAAAACCTGCTGCACCGGCTGTGAAAAAAGAGGAGAAACCTGCAGCGCCGGTAAAGAAAGAACCTGTTCAGCCAGCCAAGAAAGCTGAAGAACCGGCTCCTGTTGCTGTTGCACAGCCCGTTGCGCCTGTGGTGGAAGAGGCAAAACCTGCTGAGGTTGTTGCTGTAGCTGAAAACAAGAAAGAGAACTCTTTGTGGGAACCTGTAGTTGAGGTTATAGCAATGCAGAACGAGGCAGAAGAAACCGGTAACCGTTCTATCTGGATTACATTCATTTTGGGATTCGGCGGTGGTCTGTTGGCTTTGCTCACACCATGTGTGTGGCCAATCATCCCCATGACTGTAAGTTTCTTCCTTAAGCGTTCAAAAGGACGTAAGCAGGCTATCCGCGAGGCTCTTATCTATGGTGCTTCAATCATCGTTATTTACCTTGTCCTCGGTTTGGCAGTGACACTTATATTCGGTGCAGGTGCATTGAATGCTCTCTCTACAAATGCAGTATTCAATATTATATTCTGCTTGATGTTGCTTATCTTCGGTGCATCATTCCTTGGCGGTTTCGAGATTACATTGCCATCTTCATGGACAAACAAAATCGACGAGAAAGCCGGAAATACAAGCGGATTGTTGAGCATATTCTTCATGGCATTCACATTGACTCTTGTTTCATTCTCATGTACAGGTCCTATCATCGGTTTCCTTTTGGTAGAGGTTTCTACATCAGGTGAAATATTCGGTCCTGCTGTGGGTATGTTGGGCTTTGCTCTTGCATTGGCGTTGCCATTCACATTGTTTGCCCTCTTCCCATCATTGCTCAAGCAGACTCCACGCTCAGGTAGCTGGATGAATACTATCAAGGTTGTTCTTGGTTTTGTTGAGATTGCTTTTGCCTTGAAGTTCTTCTCTGTAGCCGACCTATCATACCACTGGGGATTGCTCGACCGTGAGACATTCCTTGCTTTGTGGATTGCATTGTTTGCTATCCTTGGCTTGTACCTGTTGAAGATTGTACGTTTGCCACACGATGACGAAGATGACAAGAAGGCTTCTGTTCCCGGTTTCTTTATGGGACTTGTTTCTATCGCTTTTGCAATATACATGATACCTGGTCTTTGGGGTGCGCCATGTAAGGCTGTCAGCGCTTTTGCTCCACCTATGAGTACTCAGGACTTCAGCTTGTATGACAACAGCTTCCATCCTCATGTAGATGATTACGAACTCGCTCTTGAGATGGGTCGTCGTGAGGGTAAACCGGTGTTGCTCGATTTTACAGGTCATGGTTGTGTGAACTGTCGTAATATGGAGGCTTCGGTATGGAGCGATGACCGTGTTATAGACATAATGCGCGATGATTATATCGTAGCTTCGTTGTATGTCGATGACAGAACACCGCTTGCTGAGCCTTTCGAGGTTGAGATTAACGGTAAGATGGTTATGCTTGAAACAGTCGGTGACAAGTGGACCTATCTTCAGGGACACCGTTTCGGAGCCAACGCACAGCCTTTCTATGTATTGGTTGATGCAGACGGAAATCCTCTTTGCGGATCATATTCATTCAACCTCGATGTAGATGCTTACATCAATTTCCTTGAAAAGGGACTCAAAAAATTTGAGAAGTAAGATATAGTGGCTTTATGAACTTTACACCGATAGCAAAACCATATTTGAGTTGTAGAGTAAAGCAGATATCCAAATACGCTTATAGTACCGAGCGAATACAACGCGAGGTACTTAAGCGTCTCATTGGCACAGCTTCAGCAACAGAGTGGGGCATCAAACATTCCTATTCTGCCATTGCAAACTATGAGCAGTTTGCACAATCTGTTGCAGTTCAGGACTACGAGAGCCTGAAAGGTTATATCGACCGTATGCGCCATGGGGAAAAGGATGTGCTTTGGAAGGGCGGTTGCAAATGGTTTGCTAAATCATCGGGAACAACCAACGACAAGAGTAAGTTTATTCCGGTTACTCCACGTGGATTACGGAATATCCATTACAGGGGTGCTACGGATGTTGTTGCACAATATGTGGTAAATAATCCGTCAAGCCGTATCTTTTCCGGCAAGAGCTTGATTCTTGGTGGCAGTCATGCACCCAACTACAATCTTCCGGGAACCCTGGTTGGTGATTTGAGCGCAATACTTATAGAGAATTGTCCGTCGTTGATAAATAAATTCCGTGTTCCCGGCAAAGATATTGCCCTGTTGAGCGATTTTGAAGAGAAAATGGACAGAATCGCCACTCTCACATCAGGAATGAACATTACGAATATTTCGGGTGTTCCTTCGTGGATGATGGCTGTTCTAAAACACATGCTCGATATTACAGGAAAAGAGTATATTGATGAGCTATGGCCTAACCTTGAAGTCTTTTTTCATGGCGGTGTTGCTTTCTCCTCTTACCGTGAGCAGTATCGCAATCTGATAAGGAATCCTAAGATGCAATACATGGAGACCTACAACGCAAGTGAAGGTTTCTTTGCCATTCAGAACGACCCGTCAGATTCGGCAATGCTTCTAATGATTGATTACGACGTGTTCTATGAGTTCATTCCGTTTGAAGAGCTGAATTCACCGAATCCTACAGTACTTCCTTTATGGGAAGTTGAGGTCGGCAAGAATTATGCGATGCTTATATCCACATCATGCGGCTTATGGCGTTATATGTTGGGTGATACGGTGCGCTTTACAAGCAAAGACCCATACAAGATAGTAATATCCGGTAGAACAAAGCATTTTATAAATGCATTCGGTGAGGAACTTATAATTGACAATGCCGAGAAAGGACTTTTAAAAGCCTGTTCTGCTACGGGTGCCCGTATTCTCGATTATACTGCAGCTCCGGTGTTTATGGATGAAAATGCCAAGTGTCGCCACCAGTGGCTTATCGAGTTTTCAAAGAAACCTGGCTCTGTTGAGCGATTCGCCGAAATCCTCGATGACGAACTGCAGCAGATAAATTCGGATTATGAGGCAAAGCGATACAAGAACAAGACCATGCAGCAACTTGAAGTTGTGGTTGCAAGAGAGGGGTTGTTCAACGATTGGCTGAAAGGCAAGGGTAAGCTGGGCGGTCAGCATAAAGTTCCGCGTTTGAGCAACAATCGTCAACATATAGACGAACTATTGTTAATGAACAAGAGATGAAAATATACTATAACATATTATTGGCAGTATCACTGTTCCTTTTTGTCGCATGTGCAAGCATGGGAACACCTGACGGTGGTCCTTACGACGAGGAACCGCCTGTTCTCGTGGAGGCTAAGCCTGCTATTGGCGCAACCAATGTGAAAACAGGCAAGATAACTCTCGATTTTGATGAAAACATCAAATTGGTGAATGCTTTTGAAAAGGTGATTGTATCCCCTCCGCAAAAGGAGATGCCCGAGATCAAGTCATCGGCAAAACGTGTCACAGTGGAGCTTATCGACAGCCTCATACCTAATGTTACATATTCGATAGATTTTGGCGATGCCATAGCCGATAATAACGAAGGAAACCCATACGAGGATTTTGCTTACTACTTCTCAACCGGAGATGTGGTTGATACACTTGCCGTGTCGGGAACAGTTCTGAATGCCGAAGACCTTGAGCCTATAAAAGGTATCGTCGTAGGTCTGCATTCATCGCTTGAGGATTCTGTACTTACAACGTTGCCTTTCGAGAGAGTGTCGCGCACCGATTCAAAAGGTCACTTTGTTATAAAAGGCATTGCTCCCGGAAAGTATCGCGTTTATGCGTTGGCTGATGCAAACAGCAACAATATTTTCGACCAGAAGAGCGAGCAACTGGCATTTATGGATACATACGTGTCTCCATTTGCAACTCCTGCAATACGTCCTGATACCGTATGGCGCGACAGTCTCACCATAGATACCATAAAGTATGTGCCATATACACGCTTTCAGCCCGATGATATTGTACTCAGGGCTTTCAAAGAGGAGTTCTATTCGCAATATCTTGTGAAGTCACCTCGCGACAGCCACAACAAGCTGACACTCTATTTTGCCGCACCTAACGAGGAGGCTCCTGTAATAGAAGGTATCAATTTCGATAACGATGCATATATTCTTGAAAACAGTGTGAATAATGACACTTTGACACTCTGGTTCAAAGATTCTCTGGTGTATCGTGCCGATACTTTGTTGTTAAAGACAACATATAATATTGCCGACTCTCTTGGCAACATGGTAGCAAAAACTGATACAGTCTATGCTTCGGCAAAACGTCGCTGGGCTAAGGTAATGGAGTTGCAGAATGAGAAATTGGAAAAGGCGCGCAAGGATTTTCTCAAGCAGGCAAAGCGTCGCGATGATTACGACGAGAACAATCCGCCCGAATATATTCCACCCGTCGAGGAACTTAAGGTGCGTTTCACCGGTTCTTCTTCCATGGATGTGAATAAGACAGTAAGCTTCATGTTCGATGAGCCTCTTATCTCTCTTGATACAATGGGGATACATCTGTCAAAGAAAGTCGATACGCTATGGGTGCCGATAGAACATCTTTTCCGTCCCGACAGGGATATAAAGAAATTCAATCTGTACGCCGAATGGCGTCCTGATGAAACCTATCTTGTAGAGGTTGATTCTGCTGTGTTCAAAGGCATATACGGCGGAGTGTCAAATGCATTCAGACAGGAGATGAAATTCCGCCCATTGGAGGAATATGCTGTACTCTATCTTGATATTCCGGGAACAGGCAACAATGCTTATGTACAGCTACTGAACAAAAGCGGTTCAGTGGTGCAGACGGAGCGCACAAATGAGAATCGCTGTGCCTTCTATTTCATATCTCCGGGTGTCTATTATCTGCGTTTGTTCATTGACGAAAATGGCAACGGCAAATGGGATACCGGTGAATATGAGAAGGGACAACAGCCCGAAAAGGTACATTACTATAACCGTTCCCTCGAGTTGAGGGCATTGTTTGAATATTCTCAGGACGATTGGGACATAAACTCTCCGCTTGACAAGCAGAAACCTCTTGAGATTACAAAGCAAAAGCCCGATAAGGAGCGCAAGAAGATGAACCGTAATGCTACACGTAAATTTTGAGTTGGACATAAAACAAATAGTATCACAATAATATAAATAAAGTATGGAAAATAAATTCATGATATACAATACGCTTTCGCGTAAGAAAGAGCTGTTTGAACCTTTGCATGCTCCCAATGTGGGAATGTATGTATGCGGTCCCACAGTATATGGCCCTGCCCATCTTGGTCACGCACGCCCTGCGATAACATTCGACGTGCTGTTCCGTTATCTTCAGAACATCGGTTACAAGGTGCGTTACGTGCGTAACATTACCGATGTAGGTCATCTTGAACATGATGCCGATGACGGAGAGGACAAGATTGCAAAGAAAGCCCGTCTGGAGCAGCTTGAACCTATGGAGGTGGTTCAGCACTATACACTGCATTATCACAAGGTAATGGAGGCTCTTAATGTTCTTCCACCAAGCATTGAACCACATGCTTCAGGACACATCATCGAACAGATAGAACTCGTCAAAGAGATTCTTGACAACGGCTTTGCATACGAGAGCGAAGGTTCGGTGTATTTCGATGTTGCAAAGTATGACAAGGCACACCATTACGGTATTCTTTCAGGTCGTAATCTTGAGGATGTGCTTAATACCACACGAGAGCTCGACGGGCAGAACGAAAAACGTAACCCGGCCGATTTTGCCCTATGGAAGTGCGCACAGCCCGAACATATCATGCGTTGGCCCTCTCCATGGAGCAATGGCTTCCCCGGATGGCATTGTGAGTGTACTGCAATGGGACGCAAGTACCTTGGCGAGCAGTTCGATATTCACGGTGGCGGTATGGACCTTGTATTCCCGCATCATGAGTGCGAGATTGCACAGGGTATGGCAGCAATGGGCAAGCACGTAGTTAAATATTGGATGCACAACAACATGATAACCATCAACGGAACAAAGATGGGTAAGTCGTTGGGCAACTTCATCACCCTCGATGAATTCTTCAACGGAACACATAAGCTGCTCGCACAGCCATATTCGCCAATGACAATCCGTTTCTTCATACTGCAGGCACACTATCGCAGTACTGTCGATTTCAGCAACGAGGCATTGCAGGCAGCTGAAAAGGGCATGCAACGTTTGCTTGAGGCTTATAAGACTCTTTGCAATCTTGTTTCTTCAGGCGAAAAAACTGTTGACGTGGCATCGCTCCGTACAAAGTGCTACGATGCAATGAACGACGATATGAACACCGCTCTGGTTATATCACATCTGTTCGATGCCTGCCGTGCAATCAACCAGATTGCCGACAAAAAGGCTACAATCAGTGAAAGTGACCTTGCTGAACTAAAGGAGACATTCAAACTCTTTGCCTTTGATATTCTTGGTCTTAAGGAAGAGCGTGGCTCTGACAGCGGACGCGAGGAGGCTTTCGGTAAAGTGGTAGATATGCTCCTGCAACAGCGTCAGGTGGCTAAAGCCAACAAGGATTGGGCTACAAGCGACAAAATCCGTGACGAGCTTGCCGCTCTCGGTTTTGAGATTAAGGATGGCAAGGATGGCTCAACTTGGAAACTGAACCGTTGATAATACCATTTCAAAATATGAACAGGATATATATATTCCTTGTATCGCTGTTGTTTGTCTGTTGCGGAGCATCGTCAGGCAAACAGCAGAATGCAAAAAGCGGGCAACCCCAAAAGGCTCCCACTGTTGTTGAACCGGCTGTTATTGTGCCTATATTTGATGCCGACAGTGCATACAATTTTATTGAGGCACAAGTAAACTTCGGTCCGCGTGTGCCAAGCACACCGTCACATCGCAAATGTGGTGATTATCTTGTATCAAAATTCGAGAGCTACGGAGCAACCGTGCTTACTCAGGATGTTGACCTTAGAGCCTACAATGGTGATTTGCTCAAGGCACGTAACATTATTGCGCAGTTCAATCCCGATAAGAGTGACCGCATAATGCTCTGTGCGCATTGGGATACCCGTCCATGGGCTGACAGCGACCCCGACAAAGCCAATCACTATAAGCCCCTGCCCGGTGCAAACGACGGTGGCAGTGGAGTAGGCGTGTTGCTCGAAATAGCGCGTCAATTAGCAGCTGTACCCTCAAAGGTAGGTGTTGATATCATACTTTTCGATGCCGAGGATTACGGATTGCACGAGAATGATTCCCATTTGTGGAAAAAACATAGACATTCATGGGCACTCGGTTCGCAGTATTGGTCGATAAATCCTCATGTGGCAGGATACAATGCACGCTATGGCATATTGCTTGACATTGTCGGCGCGCCCAACTCCAAGTTTTTATACGAGGGATATTCAACCCGTTTTGCTGAGGATGTTGTATATAAAGTGTGGCAATATGCCGACAAATTGGGCTACGGCAACTATTTTGTACAGGAGGACGGCGGTATAATCACCGACGACCACTACTATGTGAACAGCATATTAGGTTTGCCGTGTATAGATATAATCAATTGTGACCCCGACAGCCCCAACGGCTTCGGACCTTATCACCACACAATGAAGGACGATATGCAATGGATTGACAAGTCTGCACTCAAGGCTGTGGGACAAACCGTATTAACTGTAATTTATAACGAGAAATAATGGCAGATATAAAAGATATACAGGACGAGATTATAGAAGAATTTACAGGTTTTGATGATTGGCTCGACCGTTATCAGTTGCTCATTGACCTGGGAAACGAACAGGAACCGTTGCCCGAGGAGTACAAAACCGACAACAACCTCATCGAAGGTTGTCAGAGTCGCGTCTGGCTTCAGGCTGATGTTGTAGATGGAAAGATAATCTTTCGTGCCGAGAGCGATGCGCTTATAGTAAAAGGTATTGTCGCATTGCTTATAAAGGTATATTCAGGACATACACCCGATGAGATTCTTGTTGCAGAGCCTTATTTTGTTGAGGCAATAGGGTTGAAGGAACATCTTTCACCCACCCGTAGCAATGGTCTTGTTGCAATGATAAAGCAGATGCGATTGTATGCTCTGGCATTCAAGACAAAAATGAACTTATAATATAAAGAGGAATAGTTCTTTTTGCCTGCGTCTTTTGGGCAGACTGGTGTGTCTGCCCAAAAGACGCAGGCTGTTTATCCCCACCTAGCACGGCGGAATCTTGGTTTGCCCTTGTATTGTCCTCCTGTTTTAGGGGGACAGCAATGCTTGCATTGCAGGGGGTTAATATTCTTCCGCAGTCTTTAACCTTATTTCTTTTATCGTATATTTATTTTGTAGTCTTTCTTCTTCGTTCTTTCATCGCGTGAACCATCGGTCGCCGCCCGTAGGGGCTAAAGGCAAAGAACCAAAGCGCCCGGCACACGGGTTGAGCAAGTCACTCACTCCTCGGCTCGGGTTATCGCATTGACAACACCGCCTTATCGCATCCCGTGCGGTGCAAACTGCGTCTGCACTACGCACGACTATATGCTGGCGGTATTGTCGATTTGCAAAGCAAATTCGTTCGTCGCTCGTTTGTCGCTTGTGTCTGCCACTTTGACAACACCGCCTTGTCGCATCCCGTGAGGCACAACCTTCGGCTGTGCTACTCACGACTAATTGCTGGCGGTATTGTCGATTTGCAAAGCAAATTTGTTCTTATTCCTCAATTGGAACTGACACGCGCTGTTGCTCAAACGGTGCCGGATTTCTTTTTGACATTACCTTTTGCAGGTGGATTGCAACCTGTAGGGGCAGGGTTTGCCTATATTGTCCCCATGTTTTAGGGGGACGAGAGGCTTGCCTCGGAGGGGGTTGGCGTTTGCAGTGTTTGCATGGGCGGGCTAACCCCGCCCCTACATTCCGCATTATAATAAGTGGGATAAAAAGGTTCAAATACAAGGCTTGCGACGCTGGAAAAACGCAGTTTACTGATTGGTAAATGAGGATTTTGACGGCAAGCGTAACGCAGTAGTTGACCTTTTTAACAACTTATTTATTTCACAAGTGTTTTTTTACCACCAATAATATAAATACCGGCTTTGGTAATTTCATTCACACGGCGACCGGTGAGGTCGAAGATTTCTTCTTTCTCATCTCTTATTTCCACTTTCTCAATAGCGGTAGCTGCTCCAACCTCTTCGAGTACCCATAGTTCGGCATTGCTGAATGGAGCATCGCAGTATGGATAATAGCTGCTTGCGTTGCCATCCACCGGACCAACCTTGAAGTACTGTGAACCGTTCATAATGTAGAACTCTGTATCGTTCTTGTACTCTATGCCAAGAGGTGATTTTAAGCCCTGGTTGCTCGCATCTATGTTCCACTGACGGCATACAATGTAGTAGCCTTCTGCCGATACAATATATACCTTATCGTCATCGGCATCCTCAAATGTGAATATCTGATTGTTGTTTTCGGCATAATTCGCAAGGCCTACCGAGCCCTTTGGACCTGTAGCGTTATTCATATTGACAGCTTCGATGTTCAGATATTTGTTCTGTGAAACCGATTTTATGCGGTACTGTACAGGTGCTACTACAACCTTTTCTACAAGGAACGCCGATGAGTAGTTGTCGTTCCAGAATGGTGCGCTTGCGCCATCATAGTCGCTACCGTCGCTCTTTAGTACCATATATCCGTAGCACTCCTCATTCTTTCCGGTGTCGTATCCGCGTTTGCTATACCATGTAAGCATGCCGAAAACATCCTTATTGTCATTGGCTACAACATTGTTGATATTCTCTATTTTGGCAAAGGTAATCTTTGTCATATCATTTTCCTCATCCTGCAAGCCGTCGGTGTCACCTCTGTTCTGCAACCAGTCCACACCGGCATATTTTGTGTGATAAACAAGATACTTGCCATCGTTGGTGGTGAGGGTTACTGTTCCGTCGCCGTTATCCTTGCATAAGAATTGCGCACTCTCGGGCAACTCCTCATCACCGCGTGCTACCATTGCAATGTCGTCGCCTGTGTAGTTGAGGTAGAAACGGTTGCCGTTCTTCGCCACCATGGTGAGTGTATATTTCTCACCGTCGGCAGGCAACTGCACATCTGTTGTTCCAAGGTATGCCTCGATAGCGGCTTCAAGCACGCTGCCTGCGCTCTCAGTAGGATTCTCCTCTGCAACAGCTATTGCAGCCTTAAGTGTTTCGCGTGGTTCTGTCGCAGGGTAGCCCACACCTTTCAGTTTAAGCAGACTCTTTGCCTCTGCAACCATTGCTATTGTTGCATCGCTTGGCTGGTCGGGCTGTGCTTCAGGCTCTCTGCCTTTGAGAACCGAGTATTTGCCGTTGGTAATCTGCTCAAGGCTGTAGTTCTTGTATATGATGTTGTAGCCACCGTATGCGTTGATGCCGTATGTGTCCTCTTCATAAAGGAATGCTATTGTAGAATCCTTCTGGAAGCACATTGTAGAGTATGCAGATGCCAGGAATGATGCCTGATGACGACCGTCCCAATTCTTTGCGAAGTTTGCAGGAGTGTTGTAGTCGGCACCCGATGCAAGTTCCTTGTAGTAGATACCCACATTGGCACGTCCGTTACCGAATGGCAACGACTGCAGTGCAAGCCACATCTCTGCCTTGTCCTCGTTGCGTACAACGGGGATAATCATTATTTCACCGTTACATGAGTTGCCTTGTGCCACAACACCATTGTTGCTGCTGTTTGATGTTGCCATAGCACCCCATGAACCTTCTGCTTTCTCTGCGTCTGTAAATGTGTATATGTTGAAGTAACGTCCGCCATTTATACGTGAACTTATTACAACGTTACCGTTCGGAAGCTCCTCAACCTTAGGCTCGTCGCCACCGCTTGGCACGGGGGCGTTCTCAACACCGCCAAGAACATCCCAGCTACCGCCAAAGTCGTCGCTGTAGAGTACAAAGTTTGTATGTATGTTATTTACATTCTTCAAAAGCACAGCGCAGTACAGACGATAGTAGTTGTTTACCTTTACATAGCGGCTCTGGTGAATCTTTCCCGAACCGATGAACATTGCGCGTACAGGTCCGTGGTTGTTGCTGTTGTCCCACATTGCATATATTGCATCTGCAATGTCAACAGGCTCGCTCCATGTGGCACCGTTGTCCTCGCTGTAGAAACGTGCTATGTTCTGGTGGTTGTTGCGTGTTCCGTTGGGGAATGAAACATTTCCGGCACAGCTAAGCACAAGAACACGGTTGCTTTCGCGGTCAGCAACGATACATGGGTCGCCAAAGCCTACATGCATAAAGTCGGGAGAACTTGAGCCTTGTCCGTCAACAATAGAGAAACGGTTGCCCCAGTTTGCACCGTTATCCTTGCTTATGCGTGCATGAAGGTCTATACGACCATAGCTTGCCATACCAATATCGGCACGGCTGTGACGATAGTCGGCAACAGCAATCAAATCACCGTTCTTTGCCATTGCGATAGCAGGGATGCGGTAAGGTATATCATTGGCTGTAGCTGTGGTGAAAATCTCCTGTGCAATCTCAGGCACTCTTGTGTCTTTCTTTATTTTTACAATGAAATTACTGAATGTGATACCCTTGTTCTCACCGCTCTGCACGAATGAAAATGTGCGCTGTGGGTCAGAAACTGCAACCTCCAGACTTTGTTTTGAAGATGTGCTTGTGTGTGTCTTGCCGTCGATAGCAAGGCGCAGTGTATGTGTGCCGGCATCGGTGTTTACATAGTCGAACTGCAAACCTGTCACCATCCAGCCGGCAGGGGCAGTGATAGTGTATGTCGATGATTGTGACTGTCCCGAATATCCTGCAATGCAGTCGCCTGATGTTGTCATATTGTTCGCGCTTGCCGCGAATGAAAATCCTGTAACTTCATTGCTCTCCCATCGTGAGTGCCATGTACCGTTGGCGTTGCTTGCTGTATATTGTCCTTTTGAGGCAAGGATTTCAACAGATGTCACATCATCCTCTTCTGCCGGAGGAGTTACTTCGCCGCCTTCTTCTATTGTCTCAACTTCTGTTATAAGATACTGGCAACCGGTGTCGGTGGTGTTTGTACCGCTTCCCCAGTTATATACCTTGTAACCTAAGCTGCTGTTGTTTGTCTGGTTGAACTGTGCGCTGCCGCTCACAATGATGAACAACCCCTGTGTTGCAGCCTCTTTCAGTTCCCATCCGCTTGCAGGTTCATTTGCCTGTGTGCGAAGTGCTGTGTTGTTGCTGCTTGCCGGTGAAACATATGTGCCGTTGCTCTTGTTTATGATGTTATATTTACCGTCGTTGCGTAGTGTGAATTTCCACTTTGATGCATCAGAGACTGTTGTGTTGCCGGTCATATCTGCATTTGCTCCGTTTGATGATGCATAACGGTTCTCGCGCTGTGGAGTACACATGGTGTAGTAGTAACTAACCTCGCTGTTGCTTGCCTTTGGCTGGTTTATCTTTGCAGTGGCAAGTGATGCCTTGAAAGTCTCGAATGCGGCGTTGAGCTGTGCCAATTGTGCGGCGCGCTCCTCTTCATTCATTGTGGTATCAAGTGTCGCTTCAATCTCTGCAATTACTGCATTCACATCTTCTGCAAGCTCCGGGCTGTATTGTCCCGGCTGTTCGCCTGTGCTGTTTGCAATCTCTCTCTTTATTTCGGTAATTGTTGCACCCAACTGTTCTGCTACGACATCCATTCTCTTATTTGGCGAGTAAACCAAACCTTCAACAGCATTCTTGCCGTCAAGGTCGGTAAGAACGAATGTGAACATCCACTTGTTCAGACGTACACCGCTTGCGCCAACGTATGGCAACTTAATGAACACCTTGTTCCAACCCTCTTTGAGTGTAACCTGAATAGGTTTGCGGGCTGTGAAGTTCTCGTTCTTTAGATCAACCTCGTTGTTTATTCCAACGCCGGTGTTGTCCCATGTTGGTGGGAGAATTTCAGAATCGTTCAGCCAAATTCTTGAACCCTTTCTGTCCCATTTGCCGGCATCGGGTGCTGAATCCTTTTCGCTTCTGCCATAGTTCTGGAACTCAATCTGTGCGCCTACGGTTTGTGTCTTGTCGCTGTAAACGTATGTCCATGCATACGAAGTTACATTGTTGTGGTTTGTGGTGCCGTAGTATGTAGGTACTGTATTATTACCCCAGGTGTGACGCAAATAGATACCGGCGCCTGTTGCAATGCCTGTGCCGTATGTTGTTCCATTCACAGTGTAGCTCTCTTTCAAGCCTTCTGTTTCAGGTGCAAAAGAGGCGTTCATGTCACCGCCGTTGGGGAATGGCTCTGTTATTCTCCAGCGTACATTTGTCTGCTTTACATACGCAATAGGCTCGTTCTTCAATGAGTTTGCCTTGTGGAAAAGGAAACGACGCTCAAAGTCGGCGAATTCATCATACTCCTTGCCGCTGTTCGGAAGGGTAGTACCGCCTTTCTCGATATACTCTTTGCCACCGCCAATCCATGCACGCTCGCCACTTGCAATCACGTTGGCATAGACATTGTTTTGGATAATAATATCTTCCTGTGTAGGGGTCTTGCGGTCGTTCCATGCGCAGGAGAGTGTGCCTGCAACCTCCGGGTCGCCCTGCTGACGATAGTATATGTTACTCTTGTATATACCTACGAGGTCGGCAAAAACATCAAAATGGTTGGTGTAGTTGTAACGGCAGTCGATGTTTGGCTTGCCGGCAGCAAGTGTGCCGCTCGATGCCCACATCTGTGTGATTGAAGCATTCAAATCGCTCTGGTTTATGCCGTTGATGCGGTTCCATATTCCGGCTTTTTTGCCTTTGCTCTCAACGTAGGCAATCATTTCGTTCAAGTACGCGGCTGTTGTTGCAACCTCGTCGCCACCGATGTGGATATAAGGTGCGTCTGCAAAAACTTCTACTACTTCATCAAGAACCTTTTTAAGTGCTTTCTTTCCATCGGTACTCTGCATGTCGTAACCCATGGCTCTTTTGAATGCTTCGCTGTGTCCCGGCATGTCAATCTCGGGAATAACAACAATGCCATATTTTTTTGCGGCAGCCATTACAGCCTTGCAATCTTCCTGTGTGTAGTACTGTCCGGCAAAGCGTGTCATCGAAGCATTGCTTGTGAGCTGAGGATATGCTTTAACCTCGAAACGCCATGCCTGGTTCTCGGTCAAGTGCCAGTGGAAAGTGTTTATTTTGAAGCGTGAGAAGAGCTTGATCTGCTTGATTAGTTCTTCGGTTGTGATGAATGAACGACCTACATCGTGCATATAACCGCGAAGCTTGAATGCGGGCCAGTCGGTCATTGTCAACGATTCAAGCTGTGGTGTACCGTCATATCCCTCCGCAAGCTGTGAAAGTGTCTGCACCGCGCGGATAACTCCGGTCTTTGTAACAGCCTTGATGTTGATGGCATCTGCTGTGATTTCAAGTGAATAGCTCTCGTTCTCATAACCGTAAAGCTCGTAATCATAAGCACCCTCAATGCTGGTTACAAGTGTCACTGTTACAGGGATACCTCCATCTGCTATTGTACAGCCATTGTCGGTAAAGAATTCCCGTAGCAATGTACAATCTGTAGGGTCGGTGATGGTAACTGTGCGTCCCAGTGCAAACGCATTGCCATTCGTCAACTCAATTACCTGTGGCTTTGGCAACAGGTGTGTTACTTTTGCCTGTACAGCTTGTGTAAAGCATAGTGACAGTGCAAGTAATGCGGTAGTCAAAAGTTTTTTCATTTTATTTTGGATTAATTGTTTGGTAATGGTGATTGTTGTGTTGAGTGAAAAATCAATCCACAATTCCTCTAAGTTACAAAAACTTATGCAAAAATATTAATAAAATTAATATTGTCAAACAAACAGACAATAATAGCAGGTTTTGCGTCCTGTTTGATGTCGTTATAAATTATTTTTTGTAAAATGTGGTATTTTCTCGCTCTTTTCCATTATCTTTACACGTTGAATAAATAGCAAAAGAGATATAATGGAGCAGAAATGGAAATATGAACCCTTGACGCATGAGCAGATGGTGTTGGCAAACACACTGTCGGCGGAACTGGATATCAGTCCGGTCCTGTGCGGTCTGCTTGTGAAAAGGGATATCACTTCTGTTTCTGATGCAAAGAACTTTTTCCGTCCCAAATTGAGCATGCTCCATAATCCGTTCCTTATGAATGACATGGACATTGCTGTGCAGCGTCTTAACAAGGCTCTCGGTAAAAAGGAACGTATATTGGTGTATGGCGATTACGATGTCGATGGAACAACATCCGTTGCATTGGTGTATAAATTCCTGCAACAATTCTCATCGAATATCGACTATTATATCCCCGACCGCAACGAGGACGGCTATGGTATCTCCAAGCGCGGTGTGGATTATGCATATTCCACCGATGTAAAGCTGATTATTGTCCTTGATTGTGGTATAAAGGCTATAGAGGAGATAGCATACGCAAAATCATTGGGTATCGACTTTATCGTCTGCGACCACCATGTCCCCGATGAGGTGTTGCCCTGTGCCGTGGCTATCCTAAATCCCAAACGTGTCGATTCAACATATCCTTGTCCGCATCTTTCAGGTTGCGGAGTCGGCTTCAAATTTATGCAGGCTTTTGCCATGGATAACGGCATTCCTGCCGACCAGCTATATCCGTTACTCGACCTTGTGGCAGTGAGTATCGCTTCCGACCTTGTTCCTATCGTGGGTGAGAATAGAATACTTGCCTTCCATGGAATAAAGCAGATAAACCATAGCCCGAGCATTGGTCTCAAGGCTATTATCAATGTTTGCGGGCTGGAAGAAAAGGAGATAAGCATAAATGACATAATTTTCAAGATTGGTCCCCGTATCAATGCTTCAGGACGCATACAGCAGGGCAAAATGGCTGTAGATTTGCTCATTGAGAACAATTTGCAGGCGGCACTTGAGATGAGCTATCAGATAAATGAGTTCAACGAGGCACGTAAGGAAATCGACAAGAGTATGACCGAGGAGGCAAACAATATTGTTGCCGGTCTTGAGAGTTTCGAGGAGCGTCGTGCAATAGTAATCTTCAACCCTGACTGGCATCGTGGAGTGATAGGTATTGTCGCATCGCGCCTTACCGAGGTTTATCATCGTCCGGCTGTGGTTATAACATGTACGGGAGATATTGCTACAGGTTCTGCGCGTTCGGTTACCGGTTTCGACCTTTACAAGGCTATGGAGAGCTGCCGCGACCTGCTCGACAATTTCGGAGGTCACACTTATGCAGCCGGCTTCTCGTTGAAAGTGGAGAATATCGAGGCTTTTGCGGCACGTTTCGAGGAGTTTGTCACTCAGAACATATTGCCTGAACAGACATCGCCAACAATAGACATCGATGCCGAAATTGGTTTCCATCAGATAACACGCAAGTTCTTCAACGACCTCAAGAAATTCTCGCCTCATGGTCCTCACAACCCCAAGCCTGTATTCTGCACACATAACGTCTGCGACTACGGAACAAGCAAGGTTGTAGGTCGCCGTCAGGAACATATAAAACTTGAACTTGTCGATGATATGTCGAATAAAGTATTCAACGGCATAGCATTCGGTCAGAGCCGTCAGGCAAAATATATCAAATCGAAACAATCTTTCGATATCTGCTACACCCTCGAGGAAAATGCCTACAAGCACGGTGAACTTCAGCTGCAGATAGAGAGCATACACACAAAACTTACCCGATAATAGTGAAATATAGGGAAATCCTTAAACGGTATTGGGGGTACGATGATTTTCGTGGAATACAGCGCGAAATAATCGAGAGTATAGGAAACGGGCGTGATACGCTCGGTCTTATGCCTACCGGTGGTGGCAAGAGCATTACATTTCAGGTGCCGGCTCTTGCTGAGGATGGTTTGTGTATTGTGGTGACACCGCTTATTGCTCTTATGAAAGACCAGGTGGCGAACCTGCGCAGCCGCAGTATAAAAGCAGCCGCAATATATTCGGGAATGAAAACTGCCGATGTAATAAAGGCTCTCGAAAACTGTATTTTCGGTGATTACAAGTTTCTTTATATATCGCCCGAACGTCTGTCGTCCGAACTCTTCCTTACAAAGATAAAAAAGGTAAACGTACGGCTTATCACAGTCGATGAGGCTCACTGTATATCGCAGTGGGGGCACGACTTTCGTCCGGCATACCGTCGCATAGGCGAGTTGCGCAATCTCTTTCCCGGTGTTCCGGTTCTTGCGCTTACAGCCACAGCAACCCCCGAGGTGGTGAAGGACATCCAGCAGCAGCTCGGTTTCAAGGAGGAGAACTGCTACAGCATGAGTTTTGAACGCAAGAATCTTGTCTATGTAGTGCGTAATACCGACAACAAGGCGAAGGAACTCCTGCATATATTGGATAAGGTACAAGGTTCAGCCATTGTATATACGCAGAACCGCCAAAAGACAAAAGAGGTGTGCGACTTCCTTGTGTCGCGAGGCATAACGGCAGAATTCTACCATGCCGGTCTTTCTCCCGAGGTCAAGGACAGCCGCGAAGAGGCATGGAAAAGCGGAAGGTCCCGTGTAATGATATCCACCAATGCTTTCGGCATGGGAATAGACAAGCCTGATGTGCGCCTTGTTGTGCATATCGACTTGCCAAGTTCTATCGAAGCCTATTTTCAGGAAGCAGGACGTGCCGGACGCGATGGAAACCTTGCATATGCGGTAACTCTTTTCGCCCATTCCGACAAGCAGGTTGTTGCGCGTCGTCTTGGCGATAACTATCCTCCAAAGGAATTTATCCGCGAGATATACGATGAGATATGCTATTACTATAGCATGGCACTCGGTGACGGATTGAACTGCACCTTTGAATTCTCGCTTTCCGATTTCTGCAAGAAGTATCATCGTCCGTTGCATCAGACCGACAGCGCGTTGCGTCTGCTCACACGCATGGGGTACATCGAGTATGTCGAGGAGATGGAGTATGCCTCACGGGTGCGTTTCATTGTCGATAAGGATGCGTTGTTCCACTTCCGTGGATTGCCTGCCGATTACGAACTGCTTGTAAATGCTCTTTTGCGCAATTACAGCGGTCTGTTTACCGACTACGCTTTCATCGACGAACGTTATCTTTCGCGTATTACAAAGCTCTCGCGTCACCGCATGTATGAGATTCTTGTATCCTTGACAAACAAACGACTTGTGTCGTATGCTCCGTCAAAGAAGTGTCCTATAATAACATTCACTCGTCACAGAGTGCTTGGCAGTGAGTTGCGCTTTGAGCGCGAGGTGTATGAGGAGCGCAAGGCAATGTTCGGTGAACGTCTGAATGCCATGATACACTATGCCACCAACGACAGAATATGTCGCAGTGCCTCACTGCTTGCCTATTTTGGCGAGAAGCGTGCGGATGTTTGCGGACGTTGTGATGTGTGCCTTTCAAAGCGCGAAGTTGAGCCGGTTGCTCCAATCAATGCTCACGATGCGCTGCTTGCCATGCTTTCTGACGGCGAATGGCATGATATTACTGAATTGGATGCTTTGGCTTTGCCACGCGAAGCCATGAGCCGTCTTTTGCGCACAATGTGTGACGAAGAGATAATATCCGTTAGTGGAGAGAAAATAAGATTGAATAAAAAATAAAAGCTATGATAACATTTTTGATTTGCCTTGTTGCACTTGTCGTTTCATATTTTACATACGGCAAGTATCTTGAAAGAACATGTGAGATAAACCCTGCCAACCCGGTACCTTCACAGACAATGTACGATGGTGTGGATTATCTCCCTATGCCACGTTGGAAAGTCTTTCTTATCCAGTTGCTGAATATTGCCGGTCTTGGTCCCATTTTCGGTGCATTACTTGGTGCGGCATATGGCCCGGTAGCCTTCCTGTGGATAACATTGGGCGGTATCTTCATGGGTGCCATGCACGACTTTGTGGCAGGTGTAATCTCTTTGAAGAACAACGGATTGAGCTTGCCTGAAATCATAGGCAAATATCTTGGCAACGGAACACGAATGTTCATGCGTCTATTCTCTGTATTTCTTATGGTGCTTGTTGGTGCTGTGTTCATGTCGCAACCGGCTGAACTGATAGCGTCCAACATATCTTTGCCGTCGCTCGAAGTTACGGCGTTCGATGATGTTACATGGGAACTGTTTGCCGTGCTTGCCGTAATACTTATATATTATATTCTTGCAACGCTGTTGCCGATAGACAAGATTATAGGCCGTTTCTATCCTGTATTCGGTGTGGCATTGCTTATAATGGCGTTGAGTATCCTTTTTGTTCTGTTGACACAGAGCGATATCTATCCTATACCTGAGCTTACATCGTTGAGTAACGGCATTGCCGACCCCAAGAAATTCCCCATTGTGCCAATGCTCTTTACAACCATTGCGTGCGGTGCTTTGTCGGGATTTCATGCCACCCAGTCGCCGATGATGGCACGTTGTATGACCTCAGAGAAACAGGCACGCGGCATATTCTATGGTGCTATGATTGCAGAGAGTATAATTGCACTTATCTGGGCTGCCATAGGCATGGCATTCTGGGGTGGAGTGGAAGGACTTAACGCTGCCATTGCCGAGTATGGAGGCAGTGCCGCGAAATTGGTAGATGTGATAACGGAAACAACCCTTGGCACAGTGGTGTCAGCCTGTGTGCTTCTGGGAGTGGTTGGCTGTGCGGTAACATCAGGTGATACGGCATTCCGTTGCGCAAGGCTTATTGTTTCCGATATGTTCGGTATCTCCCAAAAAGGACTTTTCAAGCGAGTGCTTGTCTCATTGCCTTTATTCGCTATTGCGCTGTTCATAATCTTTGCCTTGCCGTTCCAGACAATATGGAGCTATTTTGCATGGTGCAACCAGACACTTGCAGTTGTTACACTGTGGTGTATAACAGTTTATCTGTTCCGTAACAAAAAGCCTGTTCTCATAGGTGCTGTGCCGGCATTGATAATGACATACGTCTGTTCATCGTATATCTTTATCTCTCCGATGATGTTCGGTATGGAAAACCGCGCTTTGGCGTATATATCAGGCGGAGTGCTTACACTGGTGGTGACAGTGGCTGTATATTTAAAAAGTAAAAAAGTAAAAAGAAATTAGTAGTTGCATCTATTGGTTGAGCAACAAAAGATAAAGAATATTATCTTTTGCTGTTGAAGAACCTCTTCATCAGTTCTGTACTCTCATCAGCGCATACTCCTTGTATCACTTCCGTTTTTGGGTGCAATACGTCAGGCGCATATTTTCTGTAGCCTCGTTTGTCGTCGGTTGCACCATATACGAGCTTTCCTAACTGTGACCAGGCAATAGCTCCGGCGCACATGGGGCATGGTTCTACCGTTACATACAGTGTGCAGTCATTCAGGTATTTTCCGCCTATGGCTGTGGCTGCAGCGGTTATTGCCTGCATTTCGGCATGTGCAGTTACATCGTTAAGGGCTTCTGTGAGGTTGTGTGAGCGTGCAATTACCCGTCCTTTGCAAACAACGATAGCTCCAATGGGTACTTCGTCCTCGTCGTATGCCTTTTTAGCCTCCGCGAGGGCTAATTTCATGTATTCAGTATCAGTCATTGTCAACGTCGCATATCGTGTTCACCAAAGAGAGTAGGGTAGTCTTCGTCAAGGTTCTTGTATATGAACGACAGAAGAGTCTCGCGCATCCAATTGCTTTTATTGGTTATACGGTATTTTTTCAGATAATCGTCAATGATTTTCATCTCTTCCTCGCTGACAAGGCATACTACTCTTGAATGACGTACCGGTTGTACGCGTGTAGTTGTAGCTTGGGGT
>JAGBSZ010000072.1 GCA_017631585.1 Bacteroidaceae bacterium | reverse complement strand
TAGAGATTCACAAGGATGCTATTTGTGAGGATGATGTGGTTTTGATTCATGACGATCTTCTTGCAACTGGTGGAACAATGCTTGCTGCCTATCATCTTGTTCAAAAACTTAATCCTAAGAAGGTTTATATAAACTTTATAATTGAACTCGAAGGTCTTAATGGTAGAGCAATATTTCCTGCTGATGCAGAAATAGATTGTCTGCTTACTCTGGAGGGAAAATAATGAAAAAAGAGGATAGGGATAAAAAGGATGAGTATATAAAAGGTATAGTTTTAAATTTACCTGATTCACCCGGTTGTTATCAATATCTCGATGATAATGGCACCATTATTTATGTAGGTAAGGCTAAGAACCTGAAACGCCGCGTATCCTCTTATTTCAATAAAGAGCAGCAGAGTATAAAGACAAAACTTCTTGTTGCAAAAATTGCCGACATAAAATATGTCGTGGTAAATAGCGAGGCTGATGCATTGCTTCTTGAGAATAATCTCATAAAGCAGCATAAGCCTCGCTATAATGTTTTATTGAAGGATGACAAGACTTATCCTTCGATATGTATAACAAATGAGTATTTTCCAAAACTTTTTAAGACACGTAGGATAGAAAAGGGAAAAGGACGTTTCTTTGGACCGTATACGAATGCCGGTGCTTTACATGCGTTGCTTGAACTTATAAAGAAGTTGTATCCTCTTCGTACTTGTAATCATAATATAACTCCCGAGGCTGTAAGGCAGGGAAAATTCAATTCGTGTCTTGAATATCAGATAAAGAACTGTCCGGCTCCATGTATAGGTAAAATATCATCCGTTGATTATTGTAAAATGATTAACGAAATAACATCTATACTCAAAGGTGATATTAAGGTCTTACAGGAAAATCTGCTCGCTGAAATGGCCGAAAAAGCATCAAAAATGGATTTTGAGGCAGCTCAGGAAATAAAGGAAAAATACAAGCTTATCGAGAACTTCAGATTAAGGAGTGAGGTTGTCAGTTCGTCAATGACAAATCTTGATGTCTTTTCTATTGAAAGCGATGAAAAGAGTGCTTTTATAAATTTCCTACATATTACAAACGGTTGTATAACCCAGGCTTTTACCATAGAATATTCCAAAAAACTCGATGAAAGCGATGAAGAATTGATTTCTATGGGTATTGTTGAATTAAGAGAGCGTTTTAACAGTAATGCCAAAGAGATAATACTTCCTTTTGTTGTTGATTTACCTGTTGAGGGGGTTACTGTCACTGTGCCTCAAAAAGGTGAAAAAGCAAGGTTGCTTGCCTTGTCAAAATTGAATGTAAAACAGTATAAGGCCGACCGTATGAAACAGGATGATAAACTGAATCCTGAACAGAAGTCAACGCGCCTTATGAAAGAGGTTCAAGAGGCTCTCGGTCTTGAAAAATTGCCTGTAATAATCGAGTGTTTTGATAATTCAAATATACAGGGAAGTGATGCTGTTGCAGCATGCGTTGTTTTCCGTAAACTGAAACCAAGCAAAAACGATTACAGGAAATATAATATAAAGAGTGTCGAGGGTCCTGATGATTATGCTTCCATGCGCGAAGTTGTAGGTCGTAGGTATCGTCGCATAGTGGAAGAAGGTGGTGAGCTTCCAAGCGTTATTTTTGCCGATGGTGGTAAAGGGCAGATGGATGCTATAATTGGTGTTGTCAAGGGTGAATTAGGGCTTGACATTCCTGTACTGGGTTTGGTAAAGAATAGCAGGCACAAGACATCGGAAGTTATAACAGAAAACGGAAATGTAATAGGTTTAAAACAGGGGACCATGCTGTTCCGTCTTCTTTCACAGATACAGGATGAAGTACACCGTTTTGCCATAACATTCCATCGTGAGAAGAGAAGCAAGCGCCAGACGGCATCTGAACTTGACAATATAAAGGGTATTGGTGAAAAGACAAAACAGTTGCTTTTAAACCATTTCAAGAGTGTGAAGCGTATAAAGGAAGCCCGTATAGAGGATATAACTGCTGTAGTAGGAAAATCCAAGGCTGAAATAATATTCAATGCCTTTAGATAATAACTCTTTTTTGTGTATATTCGCGAATAAAAAGTGAAAATAACCAATTTTAGCAATGAGAGTACTTATACAAAGGGTAAAAGAGGCTTCAGTAACTGTTGATAATGAAATTATATCTTTGATACACAATGGTTTATTGGTTTTTGTAGGTATAGAGGAACAGGATAATCGTGAGGATATACTATGGCTTACAAAGAAAATTGCCAATATACTCCTTTTTGATGATGAAAATGGAGTTATGAACCGTTCGGTTATAGAAGCCGGTGGTGATATACTTGCGGTGAGTCAGTTTACCTTGATGGCATCAACCAAAAAGGGAAATCGTCCCTCATACATTAAGGCTGCTAAACCTGATATTTCTGTTCCGTTGTACGAAGAATTCTGTACCGAAATGGAATTGGCGGTAAACAAACCTATAGGGCGTGGTGTTTTTGGAGCAGACATGAAGGTGAGATTGCTTAATGATGGTCCTGTGACAATATTTATAGATTCAAAGAATAGAGAGTAGTTATGACTATAAAAGAGGCACAGCAGCGTGTTGACGCGTGGATAAAGGAGTATGGCGTGCGTTATTTCAACGAGCTTACAAACACCGCCATTCTTGCCGAGGAGGTTGGTGAGGTTGCCCGTATAATGGCACGCAAGTATGGTGAGCAGTCATTCAAGGAAGGTGATAAGAGTGACCTTGGTGATGAACTTGCCGATGTTCTTTGGGTGCTCATTTGTATAGCCAACCAGACAGGTGTTGACCTGACGGCTGCTCTTGAAAAAAATTTCGATAAAAAGACTAAAAGAGATAATAAAAGACATATAAATAATCCTAAATTATAGTAATATGAGTGAAAATGTAAATTGTGGTTGCGGTGAGCATCATCACCATGCCGATGAAGAAAGCAAGTACGACTTTGTTATAAGCGAATATTCCCAGTCTATGAGCGATGAGGAGGTTGCGGCAAACGTAAAGAAACTTATCGAAGAAAAGGTTGAAAAAAACAATACTTTGGAGGTAAAGAAATTAGTTTTCAACTGCATTGACCTCACTACCCTCAAGTGTACAGACAGCGAGGAGAGTGTGATGGCTTTTACTGAAAAGGTCAATGAATTCGACGACAAGTATCCCCATTTGAAGAATGTTGCAGCTATTTGTGTATATCCAAATTTTGCAAAGATTGTAAGTGATACATTGCAGGTTGAGAATGTAGGTATTGCTTGCGTGTCGGGTGGTTTTCCATCTTCGCAGACATTCCAGGAGATAAAGGTTGCTGAGACTGCAATGGCTGTTCATGATGGTGCAACTGAGATTGATATTGTATTAAGCGTTGGTAAGTTCCTTAGTGGTGATTATGAAAGCGTGTGTGATGAGATACAGGAACTAAAGAGTGTTTGTGGTGAAAGACACTTGAAGGTTATTCTTGAAACAGGTGCACTGGCAACAGCCGAGAGTATCAAAAAAGCATCGATTCTATCGATTTATTCAGGTGCCGATTTTATAAAGACATCTACCGGTAAGGAGTCTCCAGCCGCTACACCGGAGGCCGCATACGTGATGTGTCAGACAATCAAGGAGTATTACCAAAAGACCGGTCGTAAAATCGGTTTCAAGCCTGCAGGTGGTATAAACACTGTGCACGATGCCCTTGTATATTATACAATTGTCAAGGAATTGCTTGGCGAGGAGTGGTTGAATAATGAACTGTTCCGCTTGGGAACAAGCCGTTTGGCAAATCTTTGTCTCAGCGAAATTGTTGGTGA
This sequence comes from Bacteroidaceae bacterium, assembly GCA_017631585.1. Lineage (GTDB taxonomy): Bacteria > Bacteroidota > Bacteroidia > Bacteroidales > Bacteroidaceae > HGM04593. Next base: position 832 of record JAGBSZ010000072.1, on the reverse strand, counting down.
GCAGGTTAAGTTCTTCTAAATTCAATTATACTGCACCAAATAAAAAATGTCCCGCTTAAACGGGACATTTTTTGTTTGGTGTATATCTTATTTTTCTCTTGAAATCACGTAATCGATATAAGCTATAAGTGCATTGCGGTATTCGTCGTTTATATCTTCTGGGATAGACTCTATTGCTAAATTGCGGTAGTGGTTTATCTGTCTGGTTGTGTACTCTACTCCACCTTCACTCTTTGATATCTCTATCAATGTTTCTATCTCCTTTTCATCGAGATATATTCCGTTTGAAAGTTTCTCACGAATAGGTTCCAATAAAGTGTTTGAACTTGTGCGAAGTACATACAAAGCAGGCAATGTAATTTTTCCTTCACGCATGTCGCTGCCGGTAGGTTTTCCGATATCGTTGCTATAGTAGTCGAATATATCATCCTTCATTTGGAAACAAAGTCCGGCATATTTTCCATAGTTACAGAATTTTTCAATGTATTCATCGTTCCCACCGGCTGTATACACAGCGCAGGCTGCACAGCATACAAAGAGTGAAGCTGTCTTGTAATATATTACTTTCAAGTAATTATCTTCGCTGTATGTGCCGTTTTGTTGCAGTTCAACCTGCATCACTTCGCCATTTGGTAAATCGCGTCCCATGACCGAAATAGCATCTATAACACGTATGTCACCGGTCTTTGCTGTACAGTTTAGTGCCATTGAGAACATGTAGTCTCCTGTGAGTACAGCAACATTGTTGGTGAAACGTGCGTTGAGTGATTGGCGTCCACGGCGTTTGTCGCTTTCGTCTATAACATCATCATGCTACAGGCTTGCTGTGTGC
>JAGBSZ010000071.1 GCA_017631585.1 Bacteroidaceae bacterium | reverse complement strand
TAACCTGACGGAACTCCTCCAACTCAGCGTCGGAATAACGAACTTTTTCTGACATATCTGTTTAAATTATATTATGGTTAGTTATTTCTTATACTTTCTCAACAAGAACTTTTATGGTGTAACCGTCAAGCTCAATATCCTCACCGCTCTCAACCTCACCGATAACAAGCGAATCGGCAAGAACCTGATTACAGATATACTCTTTGAACTCCTCAACAGCCACATTGCTTGTCTCATTGCCTGATACAACAACCGAAATACGGTCTGTAATATCGAAGCCACTCTCCTTACGCACAGCCTGTATTTTCTTTACAATTTCGCGCGCAACACCCTCACGACGCAATGCATCAGTAACCTCGACATCAAGTGCAACGGTAAGCGCACCCTCGTTGGCAACAGTCCATCCCGGAACATCCTCGCTGAATATCTCAACATCGGCAAGTTCGATAAGAGCATCTGTACCCTCAACCTGCAATGTAATGTTGCCGTTCTTCTCCAACTGTGAAATTTGCTCCTGTGACATCTCTGTTACAGCGGCATTCACACTCTTCATAAGCTTGCCGAACTTTTTACCCAATGTACGGAAGTTACACTTGATTTTCTTCACGAGTATTCCGTCACCGTCAACAAAAACAAGCTCCTTCACATTTACCTCGCTCAAGATAAGCTGTTTTACTGCCTCGATTCTTGATTTCATAACCTCATCGGTTGTAGGTATGGCAATCTTTTGCAACGGCTGACGCACGATAAGTGCCTCTTTCTTGCGAAGTGCAAGCACCATAGAAGATATCTGCTGGGCAAGTTCCATACGGTATTCAAGTTCTGTATCCACACAAGCCTCATCACATTCAGGGAATTTAGCCAAGTGAACAGAATCGCTATCACCACGACCGGTAACAGAAATCAAATCCTGATACAAACGGTCGGCATAGAATGGAGCAATCGGAGCCATAAGACGTGCTACAGTCTCCAAACAAGTATATAGTGTCTGATAAGCCGACAACTTGTCCGCACTCATCTCTGAGCCCCAGAAACGCTTACGACTCAAACGGACAAACCAGTTGCTGACATTGTTTATAACGAACTCCTGAATAAGACGACCTGCCTTTGTCGGCTCATAATCGTTCAGGCAAGCATTGACATTCTTTACAAGAGTATTAAGTTCTGAGATAATCCAACGGTCGAGTTCAGGACGCTCACATACAGGAATCTCCTTCTCCTCGAATGTAAATCCATCGACATTCGCATACATTGTAAAGAAGCTGTATGTCTGATACAACTTTCCGAAGAACGAGCGTACCACCTCTTTAACACCATCCTCGTTGAAACGGAGGTTATCCCATGGAGCTGAATTGGTAATCATGTACCAACGCAAAGCATCACTGCCGTATGATTCTATTGTATCGAAAGGATCGACAGCATTGCCGAGACGTTTTGACATCTTGTCGCCATTCTTGTCGAGAACAAGACCATTTGATATTACTGTCTTGAACGCCACTGTATCAAATACCATTGTAGCAATCGCATGAAGAGTATAGAACCATCCGCGTGTCTGATCGACACCTTCAGCAATAAAGTCCGCAGGATAAACCAAACGATTATCAAGCAGTTCCTTGTTCTCGAATGGATAATGTATCTGAGCGTATGGCATAGCACCAGAATCGAACCAAACGTCAATAAGGTCGAGTTCGCGTGTCATAGGCGCACCTGTAGAAGATACCAGCTTGATGTCATCCACGTATGGACGGTGAAGGTCTATCTTGTCATAGTTAGCCTTGCTGTAATCGCCGGGGACAAAGCCTTTATCCTTATATGGATTGCTCTGCATGATACCTGCAGCCACAGACTTTTCTATCTCATCGTACAACTCAGCGATAGAGCCTATACATATAGCCTCGCCATCCTCACTTGTCCAGATAGGAAGCGGAGTTCCCCAATAACGGCTACGGCTCAAGTTCCAGTCGTTAAGATTCTCAAGCCACTTGCCGAAACGACCGGTACCTGTAGATTCAGGTTTCCAAGTGATAGTCTTGTTAAGTTCGCTCATGCGCTCTTTCATTTCAGAAGCACGCACAAACCAACTGTCAAGCGGATAGTACAATACAGGCTTGTCGGTACGCCAGCAGTGAGGATAATTGTGAGTATGCTTTTCAATCTTGAACGCAACACCACCCTGCTTCATCACCATACAAAGGGCGATATCAAGCGTTTCGGCTTTTGCAGCGGCAACATCATCATACTTGCCGTCAACAGTATATTGGGGGTCGTAAGCATTCTTCACATACGCACCGGCAAATTTCTGATACAAATCCTTATCGACGCAGTTGTTTACAAAATCCTCGTCAAGCTCATCGAGAGACCAGAATTTACCTGTAAAATCAACCATAGGACGGGTTTCACCCTTCTTGTTCACCATGAACAAAGAGGGGATACCTGCAGCCTTTGCCACAAAGGCATCATCGGCACCGAAAGTTGGCGCAATATGTACAATACCTGTACCATCCTCTGTTGTAACATAGTCTCCGGGAATCACACGGAATGCATCGGCTGAAGCATCTGTAACCTTGTCGCCCTCTTTTACAACAGGCTTAACCCATGGGAAAAGCTGAGCATAGTGCATACCCACAAGGTCTGCACCCTTATATTCGGCAATAACCTTGTAAGGAACAACTTTATCACCGGGCTTATAGCTGTCGAGAGCCACACCTTCTCCTGCAGGATTGAAGTGCGCACCGAGAAGAGCCTTAGCCAAAACAACTGTTATAGGTTCACCAGTATATGAGTTATATGTCTGCACTGCAACGTAATCAATCTTAGGACCTACGCAAAGTGCTGTATTTGAAGGCAGTGTCCATGGTGTAGTTGTCCATGCAATGAAATATGGCTTACCCCACTCAGTCATTTCAGGTTTAGGGTCAAGCATACGGAACTGTGCAACAGCCGTTGTATCCTTTACGTCGCGGTAACAACCGGGCTGGTTAAGTTCGTGAGAGCTGAGACCTGTGCCGGCAGCAGGAGAATAAGGCTGTATGGTATATCCTTTATAAAGCAATCCTTTATTGTAAAGTTGCTTGAGCAACCACCATAGAGATTCGATATAGCTGTTCTCGTATGTGATATATGGATTTTCAAGGTCAACCCAATAACCCATCTTGCGGGTAAGTTCGGTCCACTCCTTGGTATATTTCATAACCTCCTCGCGACAATTTCTGTTATAGTCATCGACAGAGATTTTCTTTCCGATATCCTCTTTTGTAATATTCAGTTTCTTTTCAACACCAAGCTCCACAGGCAATCCATGGGTATCCCAACCCGCTTTTCGTTTCACCTGGAAACCTTTCATTGTCTTGAATCGACAGAAAGTATCCTTGATGCTACGTGCCATTACGTGGTGAATTCCCGGCATACCGTTAGCCGAAGGAGGACCTTCAAAAAACACAAACGAAGGCGCACCCTCACGCTCAGTCATACTTCTTGAGAAAAGATTCTTCTCCTCCCACTCATTCAATACCTCTTTGTTAACCTCAGACAGATTCAACTGGTTATATACAGGAAATTTCTTTTTCATTTTATGTTTTTTGTATGCTTTTTCGTTTAATCTCGCAAAGATATTTAAAATTTTTCACTTTTACAAAACGTAAACCATCAATTAGTTATAGACAGAACAGCTATTGCCCGTTTTATCCGTTTTTTGACGGTATAATATACTTACGCTCCAGCATCTTATGCGTCACCACAACCTTGACTCCGAATTTATCGGCAACATGACGTGCTATATGCTCTGCACTATAAACCGAGCGATGTTGACCACCCGTGCATCCGCAACAAACCTGAACATGAGTAAAACCACGTTTCATATAGGTATCGACCATATTATCCACCATTGTGTATGCATTTTCAAGAAACTCTGCGATATTACTCTCCTTTTCAAGGAATTCAATCACCGGAGCATCCATACCTGTGAGTTTCTTATATGGCTCGTAACGTCCCGGATTATGTATTGCACGACAATCGAAGACAAAACCGCCACCATTTCCCGAATTGTCATCAGGAATGCCTCTGCGGTATGAGAAGCTCATGACATCCACTGTAAGTTCCTTTAAATCACCGGCAACAAACATAGGAAGAACAGCTATTTCATTGACAAGCGAAGCTATATAAGGAAAATCGGAAGTAAAACAGCCCATAAGTTCCCTTAACTGTTCCACAGCCTTTGGGATTATCTCCACAAAAGCCTTTTTGCGTTCGAAGAGCCCACGATAGCCATATGCGCCAAGATTCTGCAACAAGCGGAAAACACGGAAAAGCGACAGCCGTTTCATAAACTCATCACGACAGATTGTCTTATATTCGGCAAGAGCAGCCAAATAGGCATCAATCATCCTTTCAACAACATCGGCTGTATAACAAGCCCTCGCCTGCCCCACAAACGAAGCCACATCGTAATATACAGGTCCTCTTCTACCACCTTGAAAATCAATAAAGAAAGGCTTGCCGTCAAATACCATTACATTGCGCGATTGAAAATCCCTATACAGGAATACATCGTCATTGTCCGACAACAACAATGCGGTGAGCTTGTCAAATTCATCTTCAAGCAGACTCTCGTTGAATTCAATGCCGACACCTTTCAAAAAGCAATATTTGAAATAATTCAAATCCCACTTTATTGTACGCTCATTGAAATCACTCATGGGATAACAGAGAGAAAAATCGAAATGACGCGGTACTTCATATTGGATACGAGGCAAAACAGACATCACATCACAAAGCAGTCTGACATCATCCTCGGCAAAACAGCCATTTTCGCGCGACTGCTTCATCGACTCAAACAATGTAGTATCGCCAAGGTCCGTTTGCAGATAGCACAATCCATCGTCCGACACAGCCAACACCTCCGGCGCATCCACACCGCTTTTGGCAAAAGCATCTGCCAAAGCAACAAACGCACAATTCTCCTCAAACGACGTACCCACCACAGCAATAACAGAAAAACCATCGCCGTGCAATCTGTAATATACACGATTCGAACCGGCTCCGCTTAATTTCACAATCGACAAAGGCTCAACACCATACTTATCGACAAAAAGTTTTCTTACTCCTCCTGTCATAACAATATTTTCATAATACTGCGAAGATAACACAACTTTGCCTATAAATCAAAAAGCGGATGCGCCAATTACTCGACACACCCACTTTTATGTATTATAAAGTTACTTATTTTTTAATAAAAACTTTCTTGCCATTGACAATATAGATACCGGTCTTGGTAATCTCATCGAGTTTGCGACCCTGGAGGTCATAGATACCCTCGAATACAGGGTTAACCTCTTCCTCTACCTCTTCAATCTCTGTTTCAGGAGCCTCATCACCGACAACCTCAATCATAAAGTCAACAATCTGACCTCCGTTTGCCATAAAATCACCGAACTTGCCGTCGTTGTCGCCATTCGGATCTATGTTACACCAGTCAAGTTTCACACGCATACGATATACTCCCGGTTCCTCAGGCAAAACAAACTGTGGAAGTTCAACTGTACTGCGAGCATCACCGGTTATATACCCACCGACGCTGTTATATCCGTTATTATCATCGTTGCCACCATTGTTATAGAATGAATATGCCATCAAATCACCTGTTGGAGTATAGCCGTCACCATCGATACCGGCATCAAAGCCATCCTCTTCTGAATCGATATAAACAAAAGCATTCATCCATGATGAACCACCGATATTAATCATCAATGTAACCTCCTCGCCGGCAGCAGCAACCATTGTAACAGCCTCGCTGTAATCGTTATAGCACAATCTGCCAGAATTGTCAACAGACAACGTATTTGCAGACTCATCTGAATACTCAGCACTGTTCAATGTAATAGTCTCAATCCAACGATCAGAATGCTGTGTTGTCTTGACACCGGTAAATGTAGGAGTATAATCAACTACACCAATTTCAGGCAGCTCTGGCAACTCCGGCTCTACAATTTCACCAACAGTAACATTAGGATTCTCTATCAACATCCATACAGAACCGGCATCAGCTGTATCCCAAACAGACAATGGAGCATCCAATTGCGGAGCCGCACACATATATCCATAATCAGCATTTGTGTGGCATGGATAAGCATTGAATGCAAATTTACCGTCACCAAGGTCAACTACCGACAACGCAACTGGCTGAGAAGAGAATGAACAATACTTTAAATTGTCATCATACTCATATTGAGGTGTTGTTAGATACATTTCAGCACCTACATTATAAAGCTGATACTTGTCACCATCCTTAATTACCTGCCAACAAGCATTTTCCGATGTAACGTCAACAGGAGTTGCATAAGCAGCATCCTTCAATGGGTGACCACTATCACCGCTCATGCCTGCAACCCAAACCTTGTCGCCACGTCCTTCCTCATACACAGCGTATGTTGTAAAATGTTCGTTGTAAAGAACGTATGTCTTGTTCTCTTCTGCATCGGCAAGACTATACAATCTTTCACCAAGAGGCTTAGGACCTTCAGGAACAACAACCTCTGCATTCTCATCAAATACAACTGTATATACGTGTTGGTTGCTATTGTTTACAGAATAGTCATCACCCTTGATAGTAATGGTAAGAGTGTTTGATGTAGCCTCAAAACTTTTCTCTATTTTGGCACCCTTACCATTTGAAGAAAGTTCAAGTTTGCTCTCGTCATAAGCAGCAGGAATAGTATAAGAAGTATTACCATTTGAGAAATAGTTTACACCATCATATTTTAATGACGCAAGCTCTGAATAATAGACAAACTGCACATCGTCAGCCTCAAGCACACTACCATTCTTTATATTACCACGAGTCCAATAGTCACCGCTTGAAAGAATCACGTTCATCTTTTCAGGAGCCTCGTCGTAGTTGTAGTTTAAAGGAACGACAATCTCTTCCCAACCATTTGTAGATGCAAAGGAGTAGTCACAGCTTGCAATACGCTTACCCTCCTGCACCAAGTCAGACACCTTACCCATTATGGCACGGTCGGTATCATCCTTTGTATCGTTAGATACCGAAGATCTAATATTCTGCTTATATGTACCGGTCCATGTATAAACAATAATATGAGCCAACTCACCGGTACCACCGCTACGATTGAACATACCCTTGATAGCATCGGGACGACCTTTCAGTTCCTTATAGCCATATACACCGCCATCACAATTACCCACATTAGACACAGCATATACCCAAGGAGTTGCAAAACTTATAAAGCCGGGAGCTGTAGCACCGAAACCCATAACCTTGACATCTTTATTTATCATCTTGACAGCTTTGCCATTATATGATGAAGATTCGATAAGTGTCTCCTTCTTTTCCATCATAACCTTTTGATTCACACTCGAACCTTCCCAATCAGCAGGTTCATCTCCGGGACGCTGACGCAAGCCTAATGCCGATTTACCACCACCCATAGTACCGTCAGACGACTGGTATGTACTGCCTGCACTACCTTTCCAATTCTCGAACCCTGAGTTCGGAATGTAATATTGCGCTTGTGCAAACGCAAATGAAACTAAAAACAATAAAGTAAAAATTTTTCTCATAACTATATGATTTATAATTAAATTACATAATAAATTTTGGTTACAACATTAATTCAGCCCAATCATACCTTTTGCTTTGTATAAGAGCAAAGCAAATCCAAGCCATCCAAAAATCGTATAATCTGCAATTTAGGATGCAAAATTAGTTCAAGCAAATGAAAACTTAAAATTATAGATATCATTTTTATGTTTTTGTAACATTTTGAGAACTTACAGACTGCAAAAAGGACAATACAAGTACAAAAAGAAACAACCAAACGATTCTTCAAATCTTTTTGTCAACAAATATCACCAAAACAGAACTTTTTTCTTACATATCAAAAAAAACACTTACATTTCTTCATTTTTTAAAACAAAATCACTATTTTTGTGTTCGATTTTCAAAAGAGATATTTTTCCCTATTTCAGCAAACAAAAAAACGATATAAAATGAAAGTAGAAACAACACTCGAAAACCTCAAGAAGAGATTTCCCAACGAGCCGGAATATTTTCAGGCTGTAGAAGAAGTGCTCCACTCTATCGAAGAGGAGTACAACAAGCACCCCGAATTCGAGGCAAACAACCTTATTGAAAGATTGTGTATCCCAGACCGTATTATCACATTCCGCGTTACATGGGTTGATGACAACGGCAACGTACAAGTGAACACAGGTTACCGCGTACAGCACAACAACGCCATCGGACCATACAAAGGTGGTATCCGTTTCCACCCATCTGTAAATGTAGGCATCCTTAAATACCTTGCCTTTGAACAGACATTCAAGAACTCACTCACAACACTCCCGATGGGTGGTGCAAAGGGCGGTTCCGACTTTGACCCCAAAGGCAAGAGTGACAGAGAAGTCATGCGATTCTGCCAGGCATTCATAACAGAGCTATGGCGTAACATTGGTCCAGAAATGGACGTTCCGGCAGGAGATATCGGCGTCGGCGGTCGAGAAGTTGGTTACATGTTCGGCATGTACAAGAAGCTGACACGCGAATTCAACGGAGTATTCACCGGAAAAGGCTTGGAATTCGGCGGTTCACTTATCCGCCCCGAGGCTACTGGTTACGGAAACATATACTTCCTCCAGGAGATGCTAAAGACACGTGGTCTTGACATTGCCGGCAAGACATGCCTTGTATCAGGTTCAGGCAACGTGGCACAATACACTGTTGAAAAGATTATACAGCTCGGCGGCAAGCCTGTGACAATGAGCGATTCTAACGGCTACATATACGACCCGGAAGGTATCGACCGCGAAAAGCTCGACTTTATCATGGAGTTGAAGAACGTACGTCGCGGACGTATCAAGGAGTACGCCGACAAATATGGTTGCAAATATGTTGAGAACGCACGTCCATGGTGCGAAAAGGGTGATATAGCACTCCCCTCTGCAACACAGAACGAAATTAACGGTGACGATGCAAAAACACTTGTTGCCAACGGTGTAATAGCAGTATCCGAGGGTGCAAACATGCCATCAACCCCCGAAGCAATACACACATTCCAGGCTGCAAAGATTCTTTACGCCCCCGGAAAGGCATCAAACGCCGGCGGTGTATCAGTTTCAGGTCTTGAGATGAGCCAGAACTCAGGTAAAATCAACTGGAGCAGCGAAAAGGTCGATCAGATGTTGCACGAAATCATGTATAACATCCACCAGGCATGCGTAAAGTACGGAAAAAGCGAAGACGGTTATATCGACTATGTAAAGGGTGCAAACATTGCAGGATTCCTGAAAGTGGCAAAAGCAATGATGGCACAAGGCATAGTATAATCAAAAAAGATACAATAAAAAAGGAAAAGTGGGTGACCCATAAGTATTAAAAGGGTTACCCACTTTTGTGAGAAGTTGAATAAAAAGAGCTATTTTTAGGCTTGCGAAGCCCGAAAAAGCGCAGTTTACTAAGCGTAAATGAGCATTTTGAGGGCGAGTATAACAACAAAAGAGCCTTTTTAGTCAGCTTCTTTTCTTTTTTACACTTACCTTTGCAACATAAACAAAGAGAAAATGCCAAAGAACACCAACGCATGGCTATGGATTCCCACGCTATATTTCGCATCGGGACTACCCTACCACGCCATAACATCAATTTCCGACATAATGTACAAGGATATGGGCATAGATAATGCCACAATAGCCATGTACACAAGCATTTTACTTATTCCATGGACTATCAAACCATTATGGAGTCCATTCGTAGAGATGATAAGTACACGCCGCAAATGGGCACTCTATTCACAGATAGCACTCGCCATCTGTTTTGCCATAATAGCAATTTCAATACCGTCAGGCAATTTCCTGCCACTGACACTCTGCGCATTCATGGCTGGAGCATTCGTTTCTTCCACACACGACATTGCACTTGACGGATTCTATATATTGGGACTTACACAGGAGAAGCAATCGTTCTTCTCCGGCATAAGAAACACTTTTTACCGCATTGCCACAGTATTCAGTTCGGGAATACTTGTGATGCTTGCCAACACCATTGCCCATTATTATGGCAACAACAGACTCGCATGGAGCATCACATTTATCACAACAGCCGTAATAATGGCTCTGCTATTCATGTACCACAACAGAGCATTGCCTTACCCCAAAGAGGATATATCGCGCAAGACAAACGGAGTAAAGGATATATTCAACAGTTTTGGAGATATCATAAAGAGCTATTTTTCAAAGCCGGGAATAACAGGCACCTTGCTTTTCCTGCTATTGTTCCGTTTTCCAGAGGCACAGTTAGGAAAGATAGGCAAGCTTTTTCTCATGGACAGCACAGATGCCGGCGGATTAGGATTGAGCCTTGGCGACATAGGTTTTGTAAATGGTGTTATAGGCATCATCGGACTCATTGTCGGAGGTATCGCCGGCGGAATCTGTATTTCACGAAAAGGATTGAAATATTGGCTATGGCCCATGGTTATAGCAATATCACTCCCGGATATTGTCTATGTATATATGAGCATGACATCCACAACTGACCTTGCCATCATCAGCAGTTGTATTTTTATAGAGCAGTTGGGTTACGGCTTTGGATTCACAGCATATACCTTATATATGATATACTTTGCGCAAGGCAAATACCCTACAGCCCACTTTGCAATATCCACGGCATTCATGTCGCTCGGAATGATGCTTCCGGGTATGATTTCCGGCAAGATTCAAGAGTGGTTGGGATACGAGAAGTTCTTTGTTTGGGTAATGTTTTGCACCATTATAACATTTGCCGTATCTGCTTTAATAAAAATTGACACTCAATTTGGCAAGAAATAGATTTTTTAGAGTATCTTTACCAAATATTTGATTTATAAACGAATGATACTGATAGCAGACAGCGGTTCAACAAAGACTGATTGGGTTCTCCACGACGGAACAGCTATTGTGCTGAGAACAACCACACAAGGCCTCAACCCCACACTGCAGAGCGCAGAAGATATATATAAGGTATTGAGCGAGGAACTTGATGGCAAAATAGCCTCTGACGCACCCGATACAATATATTTCTATGGTGCAGGTTGCGCATACGAGACAGCCGACAACCGCATGAAAGAAGCACTTGAACAATATTTTGTTACAAGAAAGATACATATACACAGCGACCTGCTTGCAGCGGCACGCGCCCTATGCGGACACGAAGAGGGTATTGCCTGCATTTTAGGCACAGGCTCCAACTCATGCCTGTTCGACGGAGAAAAGATTACCGACAACACACCGGCATTGGGATACATCCTGGGTGACGAAGGAAGCGGCGCGCATCTTGGTCGTCAGCTTGTAAGCGACTGCATCAAGAAACAGTTGCCAAGCGACCTTCGCGAAAAATTCCTGAAGACATACAACCTCGACGTGCCAACCATTCTCGAAAGAGTATATCACACCCCACTGCCGAACCGTTGGCTTGCAAGCCTCACACCATTTTTGTACGAGAACAAGAAAAGCCCGGAGATACAGATGTTGCTCAAGCACTGCTTTACACAGTTTTTTCAGCGCAACACAATGATATACCGACGCTCATGGTTACCGATACATGTTATCGGCGGTGTGGGAGTACACTTCGCAAAAGAGATAAAAGAGACTGCCGAAAGCCTTGGACTATCAATTGGCAACATAGTGGAAAGCCCTATGGCAGGACTTATAGAATATCATAAAACAAATTAATTATAAACATTATGAAAAAAGTACTAACATCAATTTTCGCATGCGCCATGGCAGTAATGGCAATGTCATGCAACGACTACCTAAAGGCACCACAGGTGACAAAGGGTGACAAGAACGAGATGGATACACTCTCTTATGTTATCGGTCAGAACATCGGTAACAGCATCGTAAACGGTATGATGCCACAGCTGAAGGCTGATTATAATGTAATTGTTGAAACACTTGAGAAGACAGCTCTCGGCAAGGACAACGTAAAGGTTGAAGGTGTAACCATTTCTAAAGAGAACATCAACGACCTTGGTCAGCAGTACCTTGGTCCTGAAATCAACAAGAAGGTGATGGAAGCAATGCAGGATTCAACAGGCATGACAGAAGTTTTTGCCGATGCAAAAGAGAAAGCAATCGCTTCTGCAATTCTTGGAGCAAACATCGGTTTCGGTTTGTCAGAGTCAGGTATGCCATTTGAGACAACATGGATTCTGAAAGCTATCGAAGACATCCGTAACAACGAGATTAACCTTGAGCAGACCGATGCTGCAAACTTCATGCAGAACTACTACACTGTAGTACTTCCCGAACAGGCAAAGAAAGAGTCAGAAGAGTGGCTTGCAGCAATGGCAAAGAAAAGAGGTGCCCAGGTTACAGAGTCTGGTATCGTATATATCATCAGAGAGGCTGGTTGCGATTCAATCAAAGCTGTTAATGACGAAGACAAGGTAAAAGTTCTCTACACCGGTAGAACATGCTATGGCAAGGTATTCGACTCAAACGTATGGAACGACATGCCCAAACAGCGTCAGGAGATGATGAAGGCATACCGTCCTGATGAGGCAGGCAAGGACAGCCCAATCGAGTTCGGTTTGAACCAGGTTATCAAAGGTTGGACAGAGGGTATGAAGCTTATCGGCAAGGGCGGTAAGATTACCTTGTGGATTCCTTCAGAACTTGCATACGGTGAGAGAGGTACAGGTCAGGACATAGGTCCTAACGCAGCACTCCGTTTCGATGTTGAATTGCTCGAAGTAAACGGCAAGTAATAAAAACGACATAAAAAAAGTAAGGTTCACTTTCGGTGAACCTTACTTTTTTTATGTATATCTCAATTACTTCAAAACTTCAGCAATGAATGCCTGCATTTCAGTTTGGTGAGCCTCAACGCTCTGCAACAACTTGAACTGTGCCTTTGAACGTACAAGGTTGTGCTCGGGATACTGAATCTTGTAGTATGTATCGCCATTGATGTAGTCAGCCAAGAAACGGACTGTCTGCATATATGGGAACAAAGCCGCAGCGTATGGCAGATTCTCTACCTCAACAGGAGTGATGAACGAAGCGGCAGATTTCAAATAACCCTTTGCAAACGACTTGAAAATCTCCATATTGAAGTTAACGTTGTCAAGGTCCTTGTCATCTTCCTTACCGGTGTTGGCTGCTGAACGCAAATAGTCACCGAAATCAGAGAAGATGAAGTTAGGCATAACAGTATCAAGGTCGATTACGCAAAGTACATTACCCTCCTTGTCGAAAAGAATGTTATCAACCTTTGTATCGCAGTGGCAGATACGCTTTGGCAACACGCCCTCGCGGTACATACGCTCACCCTTACACATCTCCTCGGCACGCTTCTCAAGCTCATCGACAAGCCACTGAACCTCAGCAAGACGACCAGCCTTGTTCTCGGCAACAGCCTCACGCAACTGACAGAGACGGAACTCCATGTTATGGAAATCCTTGATAGTCTCACCCAATTCAGCAGGAATATCTGCAAGCATTGCCTGGAAGTTACCAAAAGTCTCACCAACGATATATGATGTTTCAGGAGTTACCGCACTCATAGACTCTGTCTCAGGAATAAACTCCATAACACGCCAATACTTCTCGCCATCAAAGTGGTAGTACTTACCGTCCTTTGCAGGAACAAACTTTAGGACCTTACGGCTGATATCATCGGTACCTGCGGCAACAAGCTTGCCATGAATATGCTCTGTAACCGCAACGATATTGTTCATAAGCATATCCACATCGGGGAAGATAGCGTTATTCACATGCTGCAACACATAGTCAGGAGCATCACCCTCGGTCTTTACACGATAAGTAGTATTGATAAGACCATTGCCCAATGGGGCTACTTCAACAACATTACCTTGAATGTTGAACTGAGAAACAATTGTGTTCATTGGAGTAGTATTTTAAGGTTATAATTTATCATTATAGGCAAAAGTAAACAAAAGAAAAGAGCATAACAAATATTTCAATTTGAAAATTAGAAAAAAATATTTTAATTTTGCACCAGTAATGCAAAGACAAACAGTCAGTCGGTCTGTCGCCGTTGCCGCAAGGCAAAGGAGGAAAGTCCGGGCAGCACAGAGCACTCCACTTCCTAACAGAAAGCTGTTCGCGAGAGCAGAGTAACGCAGAAGAAAATAACCGCCCGCAAGGGTAAGGGTGAGAAGGTGGGGTAAGAGCCCACCGGTCGTGCAGCGATGTACGAGCCGTGCGTCTTGGAGGCTGCAAGTTCATGTAAACCGGCGTTTGAGGGTAGCTCGTCCGAGCCGGAGGGTAGAACGCTTTAGAATTATGGTGACATAATGCATAGATGAATGACAGACACCCTGCAAAGGGCACAGAACCCGGCTTATAGATTGACTGTTTTAAAAAAAAGACCTGAGTGACGCATCACTCAGGTCTTTTTTATTAACTGTCGATCTCAGAACTTGCTATTGTCAGCAAATAATCTCCGGGCAAGAGTTCCACCGTTCCTGTGGGCACAATATATTTCTCGCCACGTTTAATCATCACCACCAACACACCTTGTGGCAAACCGAGCGATTTAAGCGTATTTCCCTTTTCGGCAATAAGTTCCTCGGTTATCTTTATTTCGCTCTGTTCTCCGGCTTCATCGGGCAAATCGATATTGAATTTACTCTCCCGTTTCAATGGCAAAAGCAAGTCCAGTTTCTTGGCACAAGCCAGTATGGTACTGCCTTGCAGCACCAAAGATAGCAGAGTAATAAAGAAAACGATGTTGAATATATCCTTGCTGCCGGGCACATTCTCCACAACAGGATAAATCGCAAAGATTATAGGCACAGCACCTCTCAAACCAACCCACGATATAAGACCCTTTGATGCCAGAGATATATTCTTGAAGGGTATCAACGATATGAATACGCTCAACGGACGCGCAACAAGCATCATGAACACTCCGATAAAGAGAGCGGCAAGAGCAGTTTTCCACATCTCACTCGGATCGACAAGCAAGCCGAGCAAAAGGAACATGGCAATCTGTACAATCCACGTCATACCGTCAAAGAATGCCGACACCTGTTTGCGGTTCTTCATCTTATTATTGCCAACTATAATACCTGTAATATATACCGCAAGATAGCCGTTACCGTCAAGCAAATCACTGAATGCAAAGGTAAAGAATACAATGCTTATAAGCATTATGGAATATAACGGTATGTTATCGATGTTAACCTTTTTCATGAACCACACCGTTCCGTATCCGGCAAAAAGACCAATCATAGCACCGGCAGCGAACTGCTGTACAAGTATCTTCAGTGTATCGATGAACAATACGGCAAAATCGGTATTTCCTCCTGATGAACAGCCCACTGTCAAAGCAAGTTGTATAAGCACTATTGTAAGAATATATGCCATAGGGTCGTTGCTTCCGCTCTCAAGTTCAAGCATCGGTTGCAGATTGTTCTTCATATTGGCATTCCTGCTGCGTAACAGATTGAACACGCTTGCCGAATCGGTTGATGACATTGTAGCAGCCAAAAGAAAACAGGTTATCAAAGGCAACTCAAACGACAGGAAATTCCATTCCGACAACAGGAAGATAAAAGCACCGGTAAAGAGTGTTGTCAACAACACGCCAACGGTCGAAAGAGTCAATCCCGGACCTATAACAGGTTTTATATCCTCTATTTTTGTTTCAAGACCTCCCGTAAACAGAATCACACACAAAGCGACCATACCGACAAACTGTGCCTGTCCCATGTTATCGAAATTTATGCCTAAGCCATCACAGCCAAAAAGCATTCCTGCAACAAGGAACAAAAGCAACACAGGCAATCCAAAGCGTCCGCCCGCCTTTGTTATCAATATGCTGCAGAATATCAGTATCGAGCCTACAAGTAACAGATTTTCAGAAGTAAAGAATATCATAGCAATAGTTTATTTATCAATATATCTGTATAAGCAACAGTCCCACCAATAATGCCACCACTGTAGCCACAAGCCCGGGCATCATAAACGAATGGTTCAGCACCCATTTACCTATACGCGTCGTTCCCGTACGGTCAAAATTTATAGCCGCGACAAGCGTAGGATAATTGGGAATAAAGAAGTATCCGTTCACTGCCGGAAAGAGTGCAATGAGCATCATCGGATTTATCCCCAATGCAACACCGAGCGGAACAATGGCACGAACCGTAGCTGCCTGACTGAAGAGCAGAATAGACATCACGAACAACGCACCGCCGAACAGCCATGGCATATCCGTGACGACATGCTTGATAGAGTCGGTCAGTTCAGCGATGTTTCCGTTGATAAAAGTATCGCCCATCCATGCAATGCCGAATATTGCCACAACAGCCTGCATACCGGCTGAGAAAACACTGCTTTGGGCTGCATCCTTGCCGTTGGTACGTGTAACAAGCAATATCAGTGCTGCAGTAGCCAACATCACAATCTCAATCAATGCAGGCATATCCAAAGCTTTTCCGTCGAACGAAGGACGCAATGCCGGGATTGAGCCGAACAACACGACAAGCAACGTTGCTGCAATAAACAAAATCACCGACAGACGTGCCTTGAACATATTCTTCACTCCATTGAGTTCAACATGCTTCATTGCCAATTCACCGCTATGCAGACGCTTTTTATATTCAGGGTCATCGACAAGTTCCTTACCCACCTTCATCGAAGCCAAAGCACCTACAAGCACACCGATTAGTGTTGCAGGAATACTTATCTTGAGAATATCAAACAGTGTTATGTCGCATCCTGCCAGCAACCCGAGCAGAGCCACCGTTGCGGCAGAGATTGGCGAAGCCGTTATCGCCTGTTGCGACGCAATTACAGCTATTCCCAAAGGTCTTTCGGGACGTATTTTTGTTTCGGTAGCAACCTCTGCTATCACTGGCAACACCGAATAGGCAACATGCCCCGTTCCTGCAAGGAATGTAAAAGTATATGTCACAAGCGGAGCTATTATTGTAACATATTGCGGATGCTTGCGCAATATGCGTTCAGCCAGTTTTACCATATAATCAAGACCGCCTGCAGCCTGCATGCAGGCTGCGGCAGATATCACAGCGGCAATCATAAGCATCACATCAATGGGTGGAGCTGTCGGTTCAAGCCCGAAGACAAAAGTGAGCACTGCTACACCGGCACCACCAACCACACCAAGACCGATACCACCAGTGAGCGCACCGATGATGATGAATGTGAGAACAAGCAACAATTGCAAAAGCATAAAACAGCAGTTAACAGTATTGAATCAATTAAATCAAATATCAGAACATCGGCAACTTGTAAATAAGACCAAGAGATGCCATTTGTGTACTATAGTCACCTCTTCCGAAAACCTTCGCCTTATCCGTAAACAGACTTGTCTGTCCGATGAACGTACAGAAGAAGTGAAGGCTGGAATCAGCCATAGGATAGAACTCGACACCGGCAAGATAACCAAGTGTAGTACGATAGTTACCTTTGGCATATCTGTCAGAGCCATTGAGCATAGCGGCACTGTCGAGCATACCTTTGACAAACAGATTCCATTTGGGCAGGAAACGGTAGTTGACCTTTGCCACAACAGCACCATACATTGCATTCTCCACATTATGTCCGTCTGTAGAGCCAAGGATTTCAGTCATCATACCCTTGCGGTCGATATTCTCGATAGTTCCCATAAAATCGACATACATGTTCCATTTTGGAGAAAAATTGAACTGGTTACCCAGCGCAACATTGTACAAATATTTATCACTCACCTCATTCATGGCAGAGACCGACCAGCGTGTCTGCCAGAGGTTATTGAACATACCGGCATTCCACGCGATTGTATAAACAAGTGGAAGACGGCTTTCAACGATATTCTCTCCATAGAATGCTGTAGCCGGTTTGCCGTTGCTGTTGAGTACCTGCAACTGCAACTGCTGTGTCGGTGTAAAATCGTATGTAACAGTCAAACCGGTCATGAAAATATTCATTCTGTCAACAATCTCACTATATTTATATATCTCAATAGGGTTTGCATAGAATTCAAATCCTCCGTATGCAACACATTGTCTTCCGGCAAAGAACGACAGACGCTTGGTTGCCTGTATGCCAATACCTGCAATGTCTATTGCCCGTGGAACATTGTCATCACCCATTTGGGCATCGTAGCCACGATTCAAACGCTGTCTCCAACGATAAGAGAGCCAATCAGTCACTTTTCCGGAAGCCTCAAGACGAAGTTCTGAAACAGAAAAAGCCGCATCATTAAATCCACCCATACCATTCTGATTGAACCTTGCATCAAAGCCGGCTTTCATATTCAGGTAGAGATTGAACAATTCGTTCTTCTTTTCAATCTTTGTGACACGTTCGAACAGAGATGTTTCACCACTCTGCCCAGACGGAGTACCTGATGCAACCTGTGCAGAAGCTGTTACAGCCACAAATGCAAGTGCAATCAATAGTGTGTTTTTCATTTTCATAGATAAGAAAATTATTAATAGTTATTGAAATATTCCTGTATCTTTTTCCAGTCGTCAGTCTTGGTCAACGCAAGTATAAGCAATATACGTGCCTTCTGAGGATTGAGCCCCCACGATGCCACAAACTGATATTTATTGTCATCAACCTCGGCATCAAGCGTCGTAGCACCTGTAGGCACACGGCTCGAACGCACAACTATCACCCCTTTCTTGCGTGCATTCTCCAACTCAGGGAAAACATTCTTATGTATATTGCCGTTACCCACACCTGCATAGACAATACCCTTGTAACCATTCTTTACCATCATCTTCACCACATCGCCTTGTACATTGGAATAGCCGTATGCTATACCCACCTTAGGCAAAGAGGTCAAGCCCTCGATGTTGAACATTGCAGGATGAGCCTTTTCTGCAGCCACATTATAACGTACCTTACCATTGTGGACAGAACCAATTGCACCAAAATTGGGTGACTGGAAAGTCTCCACGCTTGTAGTGTTTGTCTTTGTGACATCACGCGCACCATAAACCTTATCATTCATACACACTACAACGCCACGGTTCTTTGATTCCGGTGAAGAGGCAACAACCACCGCATTATAGAGGTTTGCAGGACCATCAGCACCGATGGCAGTAGAAGGACGCATGGCACCCACAAGCACCACAGGCTTTGCATTTCCCGTTACAAGACTCAGGAAGAATGCAGTCTCCTCCATTGTATCGGTTCCGTGGGTGACAACGATACCATCCACATCATTCTGCGCCAGAAGTTCATTCACTCTCTTTGCCAAAGTAATCCACACATTGTCACTCATATCCTGCGAACCGATGTTAACCACCTGTTCACCCTGCACATTGGCAATGTCATTGATTACAGGCACAGCATCAAGCAACGCACCTATTGCCACCTGACCGGCAGAGTAATTTGACTTTGTAGCAGATGCTCCCGAACCGGCGATAGTACCTCCGGTAGCGAGAATACGGATATTCGGTTTCTGTTGTGCATAAGCCACGCACACCGTAGCCATCATAATCGTTGTAACAATACAACATCTAAAAAACTTCTTCATAAAACCATTTTTAATATAATGAACAATTTACAAAGAATCAACAACAGACATAGCCATTTGTTCTCTGAGTGTACATCAGAATATCGATTCCATGGTTTCCGTGGTCAATAGTTCAAGTGCTTTCATACCCATAATGGAGTTCCCCTTAGAGTTGAGACGAGGACTCCACACAGCCACGGAATAACAGCCGGGATATATAGCGGCAATACCGCCACCCACTCCACTCTTTCCGGGAAGCCCTACAAGGTAAGAGAACTCTCCAGCCTCATCGTAGAAACCACAGGTCTGCATTATGGCATTCATACGCTTAACCTGTGACGATGTAAGAGAAACGCCTGCATACGAAAATTTCTCCTTATGGTTGGCAAAAGCAAGGAAAGCCTTGGCTAATTCCTTACAGTTCATCTCAATACTGCAAATTTTTGTATAGAAATCAAGTACACGCTCCACGTCACACTCGATATTGGAATGAAATTTCAACAGATTCGCTATAGCGGCATTCAGATATGCCGTTTTGCGCTCCGAACAAGCCACCTCAAGATTGTAATTCACCGTTGACGAGCCACACAACTCACGAACGAAAGCAATAAAATCCTCCTCGGGATGTTCAAGCGAAGTAAGCATTATATCGGCAAGCACCAACGCACCGGCATTAATGAAAGGATTGCGCGGTACACCATGCTCTACCTCGAGTTGCACGAGCGAATTGAAAGCCGTGCCTGACGGCTCCTTTCCTACACGTTTCCACAGACTCTCTCCACGCAATGAGAGACATACTGCAAGAGCAAAAACTTTTGAAATACTTTGCAATGAGAAACGCTCCGCGGAATCACCCGTCTCGAACGACTTGCCACCGGTAGTTACAATGCACATACCGAATTTATCAGGATTCACATTTGCAAGAGCCGGAATATAGTCGGCATTCCTTCCCTGTCCGGAAAGAGGCTCTACCGCTTTTGAGATATTGTCAAGTACTGCTTTATAGTTTATCATAAAAAAAGTATGACACACTTCATATACAACAATGCGAAGATAATAAAAAAATCGTAATTTTGCATAAAAACAGAAAAACAGATATGGCAATAATAGATATAACATCACTACATCACCCCGGTGTGGAGATTTTCAGCACACTCACCGAAGCGCAACTGCGCAAAGAATACGAACCGGGAAAAGGAATTTTCATAGCCGAAAGCCCCAAGGTAATCAACGTAGCACTCAATGCCGGCTACAAGCCCGTTGCTTTGATGTGTGAACGCCGTCACATTGAAGGTGATGCATCCGACATAATAGCCCGCTGCGGAGACATTCCCATCTACACCGGCGAACGCGAACTGCTCGCACAACTCACCGGCTACACACTCACACGCGGAGTGCTTTGCGCCATGGAACGACCTAAGGAAGAAAGCATCGAAGAGGTGTGCCGTAACGCAAATCGTGTGGTAGTCATCGAAGGCGTTGTTGACACAACCAATATCGGTGCAATATTCCGCAGTGCCGCAGCATTGGGAATCGATGCCGTACTGCTTACACGCAACTCATGCGACCCGTTGAACCGTCGTGCCGTACGTGTATCAATGGGTAGCGTATTCCTTATTCCCTGGACATGGATTGATGATGCCACACAACTGAAAGACCTGGGATTCAGCACCGTAGCCATGGCACTTACCGACAAATCCCTACCCATAGACTCCACAATCCTTACCACAACACCCAAACTTGCAATAATTATGGGAACAGAGGGCGAAGGACTGCCTCAAAGCACAATAGATAATGCCGATTATGTGGCACGTATTCCAATGTCGCACAATGTGGATTCACTAAATGTCGCTGCAGCGGCAGCTGTTGCATTCTGGGAGTTGAGAAGACGGTAATCCGCCCGGCACCACTCCAATTTTAATAATATTTAACAACAAAAACAGGGGGGGGGGTAAATCATTTTTTGTATTTTTGTAAAATATTATCAAACCAACAGCAATGATAGACATTAACTTTTAAATAACCTTAAAATGAAAAACAAAACATTATTTATCGCTGCAGCCATGATGCTTGCTTTTGTAGCAGGCATAAACGCGACGCCAAAGAATGTAAAACCGTTTGTTATTCCCGAAATTCGCGAATGGCAAGGCGGTGAGGGTATGTTCACCATCACCGGCAAGACAAGAATCGTTTGCCCTAAAGAAAATCAGGAACTCGCAGAGGTTGCCGACTTATTGGCAAGCGACTACAACAAACTGACCGGAACAAGCCTAAAGAGAGGCAAGGAAGCCGGAAAAGGCAACATTGTACTCGCTATCACAAATGACGCAAGACTTGGTGCAGAAGGTTATACAATAAATATTGACGAGAACATAGAAATTACAGCTACTACAAAGCGTGGCGCAATCTGGGCAACACGCACACTCTTGCAGATAGCAGAGCAGAACGGCGGAAACCTGCCAAAGGGAAACATTGTCGATTATCCCGACTATGAGATGCGTAGCTTTATGCTCGACTGCGGACGCAAGTTCATCCCCATCAGTTTCTTGCACGAGTATGTCGATTTCATGGCGTACTACAAGATGAACACATTCCACATTCACCTCAACGACAACGCCTTCAAGCAATTCTTCAACCACGATTGGGCAAAGACTCCATCGGGATTCCGTTTGGAGAGCGACCTTTTCCCCGGTCTTGCATCACGCGACGGATACTACACAAAAAAGGAGTTCATC
>JAGBSZ010000070.1 GCA_017631585.1 Bacteroidaceae bacterium | reverse complement strand
TCTTCGTTTTTTAGTTCTTGCAACAAATTGTTTATGCTTTTCCCTATTATAGGGTGTATGACGTCGGGAGCAATCTCTGTCAAAGGCTCAAGTACAAAATCGCGTTTGTGCATAAGAGGGTGGGGTATTGTCAGCCTTTCTGTTGAAATTGTTTCACTGCCGTACAGCAGTATATCAATATCTATAATACGGTCGTGATATACTCCGTCGCTCGATTTTTGGGTCCGTCCAAGTCTGCGCTCAATCTCTTCGGTGGTGTCAAGCAATTCAACGGGGTCTTTGTCTGTCGTGAATGCAGCGACACAGTTAAGGAATCTGTTTTCACTTTCAAAGCCCCATGGCTCTGTTTCCATGAACGATGATTGTGCAATGCAACTACCAAGCGCGAGCGATAGTTCCTCTATCGCTCGCGTAAGGTTTTCTTTCCTGTTGCCGGTGTTTGTTCCCAGCCCCAGATATGTTGTTTTCTTTTCTGTCATCAGTCGATAATGAGCATTGCGTCACCATACAATCCAAAGCGGTAACCCTCTTTTAGTGCAACTTTGTATGCGTTCATTACATAATCGTAGCCACCGAATGCTGTTGTTAGCATGAGCATTGTAGAATATGGCGCATAGAAGTTGGCTATCATGCAGTTGGCAACTTCAAAGTTGTGCTCGGGGAAAATGAACTTGCTTGTCCATCCGTCGAACTCCTTAAGCATGCCGCCTGTCAATGTTGCTGTCTCAAGTACGCGCTGAACAGATGTTCCTATGGCGCACACTCTGCGTCCTTCGGCTTTCGCTTTGTTCACCTTTTGAACAGCTTCTGTATCGACATTTATAAGGTCGCTGTCCATCTTGTGCTTTGTAAGGTCCTCAACATCTATTTCGCGGAAGCATCCTAATCCTGTATGCATTGTCACGAAAGCTGTCTCTATGCCCTTGATTTCCATGCGCTTCATCAACTCGCGTGTAAAGTGCAAGCCGGCAAATGAGGCTGTTACAGAACCCTCTTTCTTTGCAAAATATGTCTGGAAGTTCTGTAAATCCTCGGGTTCTTCCTTGCGGAGTCGTCTGAAGTCGTCGGGCAGTGGGGCAACGCCAAGGTCGTAGAGTGCCTTCTTGAATTCATCGTGCGGACCGTCGTACAGGAAGCGAAGGGTTCTTCCGCGTGAAGTTGTATTGTCTATAACTTCAGCCACCATTGAATTGTCCTCGCCAAAGTACAGCTTGTTACCGATTCGTATCTTGCGTGCAGGGTCAACAAGTACATCCCACAAGCGGAACTCTTCATTGAGCTCGCGAAGAAGGAATACTTCAATCTTGGCATTGGTCTTCTCCTTGTTTCCGTACAAACGTGCAGGGAATACCTTGCTGTCGTTCATTACAAAAAGGTCCTTTTCATCGAAGTATTCAATAACATCCTTGAACATGCGATGCTCTATCTCGCCTGTTTTCTTGTGGAGTACAAGCAGACGTGATTCATCACGGTATGTTGCTGGATAGAGTGCGATGCGGTCGTCTGTCAACTCATAATTGAACTGCGACAGTTTCATATGTTGACCACCGATGATAAAATTTTCGTCATTCATAATCATATTTGTTTTTCGATCCATTCCTGAATAGCTTCTATTTTTATACAATCTGTTAATTTAAACTCACCAACCCTTGTGCGTGTCAGTTCTGACAAGTATGCTCCGCTTTCAAGAGCTTCGCCGATGTCGCGCGCAAGCGAACGTATGTATGTGCCTTTGCCGCAAGTTACGCGGATTCTTATTTTAGGCAATTCATATTCAAGCAATTCTATATTGTCAATGCGTATCTGCTTTGGCTCAAGTTGCATATCGCTGCCTTTTCGTGCGAGGTCGTATGCGCGTTTGCCATCGACTTTACATGCCGAAAAGAGTGGCGGTCGTTGGGCAATGTCTCCTATAAATTGCTTTAATGTATCTTCAACCATTTCCCTGGTAATATGTTCATAGGGAAAGGTGGCATCTACAGGATGTTCCATGTCGTATGATGGTGTTGTTGCCCCAAGCGTAATCTCTGCTTCATACTCTTTTGTGTGTTTTTGCAGTTCCTCGATTCTTTTTGTGGCTTTGCCGGTACATAGCAACAACACTCCTGTTGCCAATGGGTCGAGAGTACCGGCGTGACCTACCTTGAACCTTTTGATACCATACTTCTTGCTCAGGTGATATCTCACCTTGTTGACAATCTGGAACGAAGTCCAGGTGTATGGCTTATAAACCGGTATTATTTCTCCTGCTACGAAATCCATTATATTATAGTAAGATTATGTCCGGTCAAAAGCATTGTCAGTATTATACCTCCCACGATGATTCTGTACCATCCGAATGCCTTGAAACCATACTTTGTCACAAAATTTATAAAGAACTTTATAGCCAGCATTGCAACAATGAATGCAACAACGTTGCCTATAATCAGTGTGTCGAGATTCTCCCTGAGTATCTGCATACCATTCTCTTCTGTGAATATTTTCAGCATCTTGAACATTGTTGCAGCAAGCATTGTGGGTACGGCAAGGAAAAACGAGAACTCGGCAGCAGCCTTTCGTGTGAGTTTCTGTGCCATACCTCCAACAATTGTAGCCATGGAACGCGAAACGCCCGGTATCATTGATATACACTGGAACAGACCGATAAAGAAAGCTCTTTTTTCGGTAAGTCTGGTCTCTTCGCTTCCTTTATTGAATATTCTGTCGGAGAAAAGCATGAATACACCTCCAAGAATAAGTGTTATGGCTACAACAGTTACACTCTCAAGCATTGCGTCTATAGCATCGCTGAACAACAATCCAAGAACTGCCGCAGGTATAAAGGCTACGAAAAGTTTCCAATAGAAATCATATTTGTGCAAGAAACGTTTGAATGCTCCGGCACCCTCGGGAGCCGGGGTGTTGTTCAATTTGAAAAAACGTTTCCAATAGAGAACAACCACAGAGAGTATTGCACCGAACTGTATTATGAATGTGAAAGCCTTTACAAAGGGTGTGCTTTCAACCCCCAGAATGTTCTGGGCTATAATCATGTGACCGGTTGATGAGACCGGAAGGAACTCGGTCAATCCTTCTACGATTGCAATAATTATAGTGTCAAGAATATTCATGCCTGAAGTATTTTTATCTGTTCTTTGGCTTATGCATTATTGCGTAAATCACAAAAAGGAAGCCGGCAAAGCAAATTGTCGGTGCCAGTTTTATTCTTCTGAAACTGAAAATATCCGGTTCAAAATGTGTTTCTGTTGAGCCCGGACCACCCATGAGAATAAAACCCAAAACAATGGCGACAACACCAATGATGAGCAGTATATAATTCTGTTTGCCGAAAGCGAATTTTGATTTGTCCATAATAATTATATAAAGTATAAATCGTTTTTACGCATACGCAGGAAACGTTGCACAGAGAGGAATGCGCACAGCATGCATATTGTCATGCCGAACAGTGTTGTTCCCACTGCAATTACGGCTAACCCCTCAACAGGCAACATCGATTTTACGATTGGTTCGTTTTCTTGCAGGAAATACAAACCGGTTGCAAGCAGTATGTTTGCTATTATGCCCGAAAAGAATCCTATCCACATGTTTTTTACAATAAACGGCTTGCTTATGAATCCCCATGTGGCTCCCACCAGTTTCATTGTGTGCAAAAGGAAACGCTTTGAATATATCGATAGTCTTACAAGATTGCCTATAAGCGACCATGCGACAAGTGTAAGCATTGCCAATAGTGTGAGTAACAGGATTCCTACACGTTGTATATTGCTGTTTATGGTATCGACAAGGTCTTTCTGATAGATAATTTCTTTGACATCTTTCTTTGTCACGAGCATCTGTTTGAGTTTCTCAAGTTCATCGGATGTTGAGAATTCCGGTTTCATTGTCAATTCCAATGAAGCCTCGTAAGGGTTGTAGCCGAGTATTTCAGCGGGATTGGCTTTTAGGGCTTTGGTCTCTTCGGCAAGAGCTTGCTCTTTTGAGATATATGAACTTCTCAGAATGCGTTTGTCGCTGTCAATCCCTTTCTTTATTTTTAGAATATCATCCTCTTCAATGCTGTTGTTGAACACCACCGTTACAAGAATGTTCTCTTTGACATTCCTGGATAATGATTGTGCTCCGATAAAGAGTACGCCCATTATACCAAGCAACAACAATACAAGTGTTGTGCTTATATATACGCTTATGGTCTGTACTTTAAAAACCCTTCTTTTTTTCATTTTCTGTGCCCGGTGTTATGGTATTAATCCGTAGGAATGGTTTTGTTGATTCCAACAGGACCTACTTACCCATAATTTGCTACAAAAATACACCATAATGAGCGATTTTGTACTCGACTTTCGATAAAAAAGTTGATTTTCTTTGAATTATAAGTTTTTTTAACACTTTTCAATGTTGGAAAGTACTACTTTTGCATAGTAAGTGTAATTTGTCTTTAATTAAAAACAATTGCTATGAGAAAATTGGTTCGCTCAAAAGATAAAGTGTTTGGAGGCGTTTGTGCAGGTATTGCGGATTTTTTTAAATGGGATGTGCGCCTGTTGCGTCTTATTTGGGTTGTTCTGTCTATTGTAGGAGTGGGCAGTCTCGTGGTCTTCTATCTTTTGCTATGGATGCTGATGCCGGATGCCGCAAATGAAAAGACAAGCTATGAGGAACGAATGAACAAACGTCTTGGAAAATAATTGATTAAAACATAAAAAAAGTGGAGCGACGCTCCACTTTTTTTATGTTTTAATCGACGATTTCACCGAGCAATGTAGCCGCTGTACTGTCGTATATCTTCACTTTTACAAAGTCTCCTATTTTGTATCCTTTACGGTCGAAGACAGCAGTTCTGTTCTGCTCTGTTCTGCCATAGAATTGCTCCTTTGAACGTTTCGATATGCCTTCGATAAGAACTTCGTATGTCTCACCAATGCACTTCTTGTTGTTGTTTGCCGAGCATTCCTGCTGCAATGCGATAATCTCGTTCAGACGACGCACCTTTTCGCTGTCTTCAATGTCGTCCTTGAAGTGACGGCTTGCGAATGTACCGGGGCGTTCCGAGTATTTGAACATGAATGCCGCGTCGTATGAGCAGTAGCGCATCAATGACAAGGTCTCCTGATGGTCTTCCTCTGTTTCGCCGCAATATCCCGCAATTATGTCGGTTGAAAGACCGCAGTCGGGAACAATACGGCGTATTGCCTCTATTCTGTCAAGATACCACTCTCTTGTATATTTGCGGTTCATTGTTTTCAACATATTGTTGCTGCCACTCTGCACCGGCAAGTGTATGCTTTTACAAACGTTCGGCTCTTCGGCAATTACACGCAGTGTGTCGTCGCTCATGTCTTTTGGGTGTGACGTGGTGAATCTTATGCGTGTCTGTGGGGCGTGACGTGCCACACGGCGTAACAGTTCCGGGAATGTGACGGTTGTGCCGTTTTCATCGGTGAAAGAGTATGAATTCACATTCTGACCGAGCAGGATAATCTCTTTGAAGCCTTTTGCAACAAGGTCGCTTGTCTCGTTAAGAATACTTTGAATGTCGCGGCTTCTTTCGCGTCCTCTGGTGTAGGGCACTACGCAATAGTGGCAGAAATTGTTGCAACCGCGCATTATGGATATGTACCCTGAAACTTTTCCGCTGCATATACGCAAAGGAATTACATCGTGGTATGTTTCGGTGGTCGAAAGTTCGATGTTCATTGCCGGATGTCCCATCTCTGCCTGGGCAATGAGTTCTGGAAGTGAAAGGTAGGTGTCGGGACCTGCCACAATGTTTACCTTATAGTTCTTTATGAGTTCTTCCTTGACGCGCTCAGCCATGCATCCCACCACGCCAATCAGAGTGCTTTTGCCTCTGCGCATGGCGTTCAACTGGTCCAGACGTCCATAAATCTTCTGCTCTGCATTGTCTCTGATAGAACATGTGTTGAGCAGTATAAGGTCTGCCTCTTTTATCTCTTCGCAGACATTGTATCCTGCTATTTTCAGGATTGAACCGATAACTTCGCTGTCGGCGACATTCATCTGGCAGCCGTAAGTCTCTATAAATAGTTTCTTGTTGTTTTCCACGGTTGTTCTGTTTGAATTTTGTGCGAAGATAGGAATAAAAAATGAAATTTTGCTGTTTGCATGGCTGTTAGCTGTTCTATCAGTTAAATATTTATGTTTTATTAATTAATATTCGGGTTTTAAATTTGAATTCTTTTTGTTTTTCCTTTAACTTTGTAACTCATTACATGACTTTAGTCATGTTTAAACGGTTTATTATGATGAAAAGCGATAGTGTTATAATTATTCCAACTTACAACGAAAAGGAGAATATCGAGAATATGATAAGGGCGCTCATGGCTCTTGAACACTCTTTCGATGTTCTTGTTGTCGATGACGGCTCTCCTGACGGTACGGCAGGTATCGTAAAGTCAATGATGGAAGTGTTCCCCGGCAGGGTCCATATTATAGAACGTTCCGGCAAGTTGGGCTTAGGTACAGCATATATTGCGGGATTCAAGTGGGCACTTGTTCATGGCTATGAGTATATCTTTGAAAT
This sequence comes from Bacteroidaceae bacterium, assembly GCA_017631585.1. Lineage (GTDB taxonomy): Bacteria > Bacteroidota > Bacteroidia > Bacteroidales > Bacteroidaceae > HGM04593. Next base: position 4,770 of record JAGBSZ010000070.1, on the reverse strand, counting down.
GGATGCCGATTTTTCGCACAATCCATCGGATGTGCCATTGTTGTATGAGGCTTGCGCGAAGGATGGCTACGACCTTTCAGTTGGTAGTCGCTACGTGTCGGGTGTGAATGTCGTAAACTGGCCTATGGGGCGAGTGCTTATGTCCTATTTTGCGTCAAAATATGTGCGCTTTATAACCCGCTTGCCTGTTTTTGATACAACAGCGGGCTTTAACTGCTATCGCAGGGAGGTACTTGAGACTATCGACCTTGATAAGATATGCTTTAAGGGTTATGCCTTCCAGATTGAGATGAAGTTCACAACGTATAAATGCGGATTCAGCATCAAGGAGGTTCCTGTAATATTTGTAAACAGAGTACTTGGTACGTCAAAGATGAGTGGCGGTATATTCAGTGAGGCGTTGTTCGGTGTGATTAAGCTAAAAGTCGGAAGTTGGTTCCGCAAATATCCTCAGAAAAAAAACAATTGATATAATGGCTAACGAAACAAACAAACAATTTGAAAAGGTTTTGGCTGTGTGCCGCGAACTGTTCAGCAAGAAATTGTATGATTACGGCGCGTCGTGGAGAATAATGCGTCCCGAATCGCTTACCGACCAGATATTCATTAAGGCAAAAAGAATACGTACGCTTGAAACAGGTGCGGAGAACCTTGTTGGAGAGGATATAAATTCTGAGTTGATCGGTATTGTCAATTATGGTCTCATATCTCTTGTTCAGCTCGACTTGGGGTATGCCGACAACTGCGACATTACCCCTGACAAGGCAATGGAACTCTATGACAACAAAGCGCAGGTGACGTTGGAGCTTATGAAAAAGAAGAACCACGATTACAACGAGGCTTGGCGCGGAATGAGAACAACATCATACACCGACCTTATCCTTACTAAAATCTGGCGTACCAAACAGATTGAGGAACTTGGCGGTGAAACCAAAGTTTCCGAGGGCGTGGATGCCAATTATATGGACATGATAAACTATGCTGTATTTGGTCTTATAAAGAATGGGCTTGCGGAGTAAGAAGAGTATCTTTTATACAATGCTGACAAACATAAGTCGTGTCGTGTTGGCGTTGGTGTTGGTGTTATCGGGTTTTGTCAAAGCCGTTGACCCGCAAGGTACTATGTACAAACTGCAGGAATATGCCGATGCTTTTTCTGTAAATTTGTTTTCCGCAGACTGGTTGCTTTTCTTTGCCATAATATTGGCTGCATTCGAGTTTCTGACAGGAGTCTTTCTTCTTATTGGAGTTTACCGCAAGTTTGTAACATTTGTGGTATTTCCGGTATTTCTGGTGTTCACTTCGCTTACACTTTATATTGCAATGTCGGATGCGGTTTCCGACTGTGGCTGTTTCGGTGATGCCATTGGCTTATCAAATAAAGCGTCATTTTTTAAGAATCTCTTCCTGTTATTGCTCTCTTTTATCGTTTTTCTTGGGCGCAGGCGTTTTGTGGTTTATTTGTCGGCAAAGAATCGTTGGATGGCTGTGCTGTTTTCCATTTTCTACATAGTGTTAATAGAGGGAATAAGTCTCTACTTCGTGCCGGTAATCGATTTTCGCAATTATGCTATAGGAAATGATTTGCGCGAGCTCGTGCAGGGAGAAAACGACAGCTATGAAGTTGTAATGACCTTTGAGAAGAATGGCGAGCAACGTGATTTTAAGCAGGATAGTATCCCTGATGAAACATGGCAGTTTGTGGAGAATCGTTCGGTGCTTGTTTCCAAAGGAAAAGAACCTGTTATAGATGATTTCTCCATTCTGGACTGGGAAAATGATTATGATGTTTCAGAAACTATACTTGCCGACACCGGTGCGGTATTCATTATGGTTGCAGAGTTCTTGGAAGAGGCTTCTGTAGGGCGCGTCGATAAGATTAATGAACTTTACGACTATTGCCTTGACAATGAACTTCTATTCGTTGCAGCTACATCATCCGACGAGGCAAACATAGAGCTATGGCGCAAGCGCACAGGCGCGGAATATCCGATATATTGGGCTGATAATATTTTATTGCGCAACATGATACGTGCCAATCCCGGAGTGTTGTTGATTAGGGATGGTGTTGTCACCGGGAAATGGAATGTCTGGAATATGCCTGATGCGGAGCAGATGATGTTGCTGAAAAATGCAGATAAGAAAATAAAGATAGGTGCTTTGCATTTGGATAATACTCTTTTCTGGATACTTCTTTTTGTATTGCCTATGGCGGTAATTGTGTTGATTGACTTGGCAACGGGAAGAAAAAGTAACCCAGTAAAGAATATCGCAGAAATTGAAACCGCCAAAAAAGAAAATAAAGATTGATTTTTTATATAACTATTTGATACAAACCAATTAAACATTAAAGAAAATGAGAAAAAACATTGTTGCCGGAAACTGGAAGATGAACATGAATCTTCAGGAGGGTATCGCTCTTGCAAAGGAGCTTAACGAGGCTTTGACAGCTGACAAGCCTAATTGTGATGTTGTAATCTGCACACCTTTCATCCACCTTGCTTCTGTAGCTCCTATCGTTGATGAGGCTATCATCGGTGTTGGTGCTGAGAACTGTGCTGATAAGGTTTCAGGTGCTTATACAGGTGAGGTTTCTGCATCTATGGTAGCATCAACAGGTGCAAAATATGTTATCCTTGGTCACTCTGAGCGTCGTGCTTACTATGGTGAGACTCCGGAAATTTTGAAGGAGAAGGTTCAGCTTGCTCTTGCAAACGGCTTGACTCCTATCTTCTGTATCGGTGAGGTTCTTGAGGAGCGTAATCAGGGTATCCAGAATCAGGTTGTATATGAGCAGCTTGCAGGTTCTCTCTATGAGCTTTCTGCAGAGGATTTCTCTAAGATTGTTCTTGCTTACGAGCCGGTATGGGCTATCGGTACAGGTTTGACCGCTACTCCTGAGCAGGCTGAGGAGATTCACGCTTACATCCGCTCTACTATTGCTGAGAAATATGGCAATGAGGTAGCTGAGAATACATCAATCCTTTACGGTGGTAGCTGCAAACCAAGCAATGCTAAGGAACTTTTTGCTAATCCTAACGTGGATGGTGGTCTTATCGGTGGTGCAGCTCTCAAGGTAGCTGACTTCAAGGGTATCATCGACGCATTCAAGTAATTTAGATGAGAAGATACTTCATTCTTATATCAATGTTATTCTGCGCTCTGGTATCAGAGGCGCAGAATAACATTATTCACGAACTCGAGACCGACAAACCCGGCAAAGGTGTTGTGAGGGTAAACCAGCCTGAGCGTCTTTTCGACCTTATGGGCTCTATGGTTACCATTGACGGCAAGCAACCGGAGGTTGAGGGCTATCGTGTTCTGCTATATTCTGGAAACAATTCCCGTCAGGCACGTGATGAGGCTAATGCTATGGCTGATTACATGCGTGAGAAATACCCCGGAGCCGAGGTGTATGTGCTTTTTGAGCCACCTATCCGCTCTTGTCTTTATGGTGACTACCGTACGCGTGAGGAGGCTGAAGCTGTTATGTACAGGTTGAAGGCAACACGCAAGTTCAGGGAAATCTCTGTAAAGAAATGTATGATTAACCTGCCTTATTGATAAAATGATGAACGATAAAGACAGAGAGATGCGTATCGAAGGCTTAAAGGAGTGTTGCAGCAAAATGCTTGAGCTCATTGGTGAGGATACCCAACGAGAGGGCTTGCTTAAGACCCCTGAGCGTGTTGCGCGTGCAATCCTCGATACAACAGCCGGTTATAACGAAGACCCGGAGGCTATATTGCGTGCTGCGATGTTCAAGGAAGATTACAGCCAAATGGTGATTGTAAAGGATATTGATTTCTATTCTTTATGCGAACATCATATACTGCCATTTTTCGGAAAAGTGCATGTGGCATATATACCGAATGGGTATATAACAGGTCTTAGTAAAATAGCCCGTGTCGTTGAGGTCTTTTCGCGCCGCTTGCAGGTGCAGGAGAGAATGACCTTGCAAATTAAGGAGTGTATTCAAAAGACACTTAATCCGCTTGGTGTGATGGTTGTTGTCGAAGCGCAGCACCTATGCATGCAGATGCGTGGTGTCAAAAAGCAGAACTCTGTTACTACTACATCCGACTTCTGTGGAGCGTTCAATCAGGCAAAAACCCGTGAGGAGTTTATGAATCTGTTGAGGAACAGATAATGCACTCGTGATTCAAGATATGCGGTAATAAGGCAGGTTGCACCAAATGGTGCAACCTGTTTTTATTATTATACCTTATTATATATACGCGCGCGTGACCTTTTGCTGTCGGCGAAGTCGATGTTGCTATGAATGTTTATACATTCATAGCAACATTGCCGAATCCGTATCCTTTCAGCACATCGTTGAGTGCGCTCTGTGTCTCTTTCAGATATTTGAAATCTGCCATTGTCTCCTGCATTATTTCTACGTTGCCTAATGTCTCCGGATTTTTCAATTTTTCCATTGTTTCTTTAAGCATCTCATCGACAAGGCTCAGCTTGTATGCCACGGCAAGACGTGTCGTCTGCTCGAACAGCACTGCTTGTTCGTTTCTGTCGTCGCCACTCTGTTCTGTAAAGAATTTGCTCAGCAGGTATCTTTCTCCACAAAGCTCTGCAGTCAGTTTGGAGATTTCATGGTCGGGGTGTGCTATGAAGTGCCTTTCGGGGTTGAAATCCGGATTGTTCATCTGTTCCACAGCCTCCCTGAAAATTTTTGAATATAGCGGATGTGAAATCTCTATTCCGTCTTCGTCAAAGGAGTAGTATAGGTGCGACAGTACAGTCTCTGTAAATGCC
>JAGBSZ010000069.1 GCA_017631585.1 Bacteroidaceae bacterium | reverse complement strand
TTTCCCCATATGGGATCATCAAAGTTAGCCGAGAATTCAGAGGTTATAGCAATGTTGGCTGCGGGTATCAGCTTCAGAAGACTTATCAAGCCATATCTGATTGCCGCCGGATTGATTGCTGTAATGACTTACGCATTGAGTGCATACATCATTCCCAACGGCAATGCCAAGAGATTAGCCTTTGAGCAACGCCACAGCAATGCAAAGAAGGTGGAATCGGGAAGCAATGTACAGCTTAAGATTGATGACAACACAATTGCATTCATAGAGCGTTACGAGAGCCGTAACAACATGGGCTGGCGTTTCATGCTCGACAAGTTCGAGGACAAGAAGCTTGTCTCACACATGGAGGCTGCCACAATAACATACAACCCTGACAAGCCCTACACCTGGACAGCACGCCGCTGGCTCATAAGAGAGCTGAAAGATGACAAGGAAGAGATCAGGGAGAGCCGCGAGCCTCTTGATACGATACTGCCTTTCGAGCCGGGTGATTTCCTAATATCGGAGGGCGAGGAAGAGACCATGACAAGCCCCGAACTCAGTTTGTATATCGACAAGCAACAGGCACGAGGAATAGCCAACATACAACGCTTTGAGGTTGAATATCACAAGCGCATAGCAATGTCGTTCGCTGCATTCATCATGACTGTTATCGGAGCATCCCTCTCATCGCGCAAACGCAAGGGAGGCATGGGACTATCACTGGGTATTGGTTTGGGACTAAGTTTCTCATACATACTTTTCCAGACAATATCATCGGCTTTCGCCGAACACATGCCGGTAGCTTTGGCTGTTTGGATTCCCAACATACTTTATGCGATACTGGCAATAATACTTTACCGAAAAGCACCAAGATAAGCAAAATGTATTTTACCGATTTTGATTTAGAAGACGAGATACTCGACGCTCTCGATGCCATGCGCTTTGAAGAGTGTACCCCGATACAGGAACAGACAATCCAACCGTTGCTCGACGGTCGCGACCTCATAGGCGTTGCGCAGACCGGAACAGGCAAGACTGCGGCATATCTGTTGCCTGTACTCAACAAATTGTGTCAGGGAGGTTATCCCGAAGATGCCATAAACTGCGTCATCATGGCTCCGACACGAGAGCTTGCACAGCAGATAGACCGTCAGCTCGAAGGATTCACATACTTTATGCCCGTATCGGGTGTGGCAGTATATGGTGGCAACGACGGACAACGCTACGAGCAGGAGCTTCGCGGCATGGCAAAAGGCGCGGACATAATCGTTGCCACACCGGGAAGGCTCATAAGCCACATAAATCTTGGCAACATCGACCTTTCAAGAGTATCGTTCTTTATACTCGACGAGGCTGACCGCATGCTCGACATGGGATTCTACAACGACATCATGACCATCGCCAAGCAACTGCCAAAAAACAGGCAGACAATGCTTTTCTCGGCAACCATGCCCGAGGAGATACGTCGCCTTGCATCAAACATACTCACCGACCCTCTGCAGGTAACACTTGCGCTTGCAAAACCTGCTGACGGCATCACACAACAGGCATATATTTGCCACGAAGGACAGAAGCCCGGAATAATAAAGAATATCTTCAAGAATGAAAGCAGCGACAGAGTGATACTTTTTGCTTCGCGCAAGACAAAGGTCAAGGAGATTTCACTGATGCTCAAAAAACAGGGTTTCAACGTAGGTGAGATGCACAGCGACCTGAACCAGAGCGAACGCGACGAGATTATGTACCGCTACAAAAGCCACAAGATTGAAATTATCGTAGCTACCGACATTCTTGCACGCGGAATAGACATCGACGACATACGCATTGTGATAAACTACGACGTACCACGCGACTGCGACGATTACATACACCGCATAGGACGTACAGCACGTGCAGGCACTACAGGACGTGCAATAACATTTGTTTCAGAAGAGGACCAGCCATTCTTCAAACAGATAGAGGATTTCATTGAACAGGATGTGCCAAAGATTGCCGTACCCGAGGAACTTGGAGAAGCACCGGCATACGAGCCTAAGAAAGAAAAGGAGAAGAAAGGTGTAGGCAGAAACAAGCAGAAAAAGAACAACAATGGCAAACCTTATGCCAAAAGAGGCAAAGGCAAGCCACAAAAACCGCAAAACAAAGAAAAACAACCAGCCGAAAAGCAACAAGCAGAAGGCAACGGCGAAAAGCAAAAGCCAAAGAGCAATCATCGTCGCCGTTACCACCGCCCCAAAAAGCAGAACGGAGAAAACAAGAAAACAGAATAACAGCATATCATGGCAATAATAAAAGAACTGCGAGGTTTCACTCCCCAAATAGGTGAGAACTGTTTCATTGCAGAAACAGCAGCCGTAATAGGCGATGTAACAATGGGCGACAACTGCTCCATCTGGTACAGCACTGTGCTTCGTGGCGATGTAAACAGCATCACCATAGGCAACAATGTGAACATACAGGATGGTGCTGTGGTACACACCCTCTACCAACGCTCAAAGACCACCATAGGCAATAATGTCTCAATAGGACACAATGCCACGATACACGGAGCAACAATAGAGGATAACTGCCTCATAGGAATGGGAGCAACGGTGCTTGACAATGCCGTGGTGGAGAGCGGAGCCATAGTTGCCGCCAATGCTCTGGTGACATCAGGAATGCGTGTAGAAGGAGGATGCATTTACGCCGGTGTCCCTGCCAAGAAGATAAAAGAGGTGAGTAAGGAACAGCAGAAAGATATTGTCGAGCGTATAGCAAACGACTATATAATGTATGCTTCGTGGTATAAAGAATAAATGAGGAAATAATAAACAATAAACATAAATAACCATGAGAAACCTATTTTCATTTTTAGTGGCATTGTGCATAACATCATCGGCTTTTGCTGGTAACGATGTCACATTGCGCGATGTCATGTACGGAGGCTACTGGCCACAGACCTATGCGGCTATCAAACCTATGGCAGACGGTGAACACTTTGCACGAATGAGCGACGACCGCACCATGATTCTCAAAGGCTCATTCAAGAACGGAGAAATCGTTGATACACTCTTCAACGCAGCTACAGCACGCGGATTCAACGAGAAACGCATCGACGGATACCAGTTCTCACCCAACGAGAAGCTGATTCTGTTGCAGACAAAGACAGTAGGTATATACCGCAACTCATACACAGCCGAGCATTATATCTTCGACCGCAAGAACAACAAGGCAGAGGTTCTGTCACAGAACGGAGCGCAACAAGTGCCCAAGTTCTCTCCCGACGGCATTATGATAGCCTTTGTACGCAACAACAACATTTACCTTGTAAAATTATTGTTCGGCAATGCAGAGTCACAGGTAACCACAGACGGCGAATACGGCAAAATCATCAATGGTATCCCCGACTGGGTGAACGAAGAGGAGTTCATGACAAACTGTTCATACGACTTCAGCGCCGACAGCAAGGTCATCGCATACATAAAGTATGACGAGAGCAACGTGATGATGTACGACATGCCAATGTACACAACAGGCAGCGACAACGCAAATTACGACAACTTCTGCAAACCATACAGCTTCAAGTATCCCGTTGCAGGAGCCGATAACTCAAAGATTTCGGTACACTCATTCGACATCAAGAGCAAGGTAACACGCAAGCTCGATGTAAATATTCCCGAAGAGGGATATATCCCACGCATCAAGTTCACAAAGAACCCTGACATGCTTGCTGTAATTACCCTGAACCGTCATCAGAGCGTGCTTGAGATTCAGGCAGTAAACCCGCTGTCAGGCGTGAGCAGAACAATCATGCGCGAGGAGAGCGATACCTACCTGAACGAACAGACATACGCAGGCATCGAATTCCTCGACAACAATTTCGTATTCCAGAGCGAGCGCAGCGGTTACAACCACCTTTATCTTTATACTCTCAACGGTGAGTTGGTACGCCCTATCACAAAAGGTGAGTACGAGGTAAAGCACTTCTACGGCTGGAACAGCAAAAAGAACGAGTACTACTATTCAAGCAACGAAGGCAGCCCATTGCGCGAACATATATATAAGGTAAACGCAAAAGGCAAAAAGACAAAGCTCACAGCCGACGAGGGAACAAACAAGGCTGTGTTCAGTGCCGGAATGAAATATTTCATCAACACACATTCAAGCATAAACACTCCACACGTTGTAACCACCAACAGCAACAACGGCAATACAATCAAGACACTGATTGACAACAGCAACCTCAAGGAGCGTCTTGCAAAGTTTGATATGCCTACAAAAGAGTTCTTTACCTTCACCACAAGCGACGGCGTTGAACTTAACGGTTGGATGATAAAGCCATACGACTTTGATGCATCAAAGAGATACCCTGTTGTAATGTTCCAGTACAGCGGTCCTTATTCACAGCAGGTGAACGACAACTGGTACACAGGCAACTACGGCAATGCAATGTTTGAGAGCTACATGGCAGGCGAAGGATTCATAATGGTATGCGTCGATGGTCGCGGTACAGGCGGTCGCGGTACAGAATTCGGCAAATGCACCTATTTGAAGATAGGACAGTATGAGCCGGGTGACCAGGTGGAGGCTGCAAAATACCTTGGCACACTCCCCTACGTTGACAAAGATAACATCGGAATCTGGGGATGGAGCTTTGGCGGATACAATACTATCATGTCAATGAGCCAGGACGACGCAGTATTCAAGGCTGGTGTAGCCGTAGCCGCACCTACAGACTGGCGTTTCTACGACACAATATACACAGAGCGTTACATGCGTACACCAAAAGAGA
>JAGBSZ010000068.1 GCA_017631585.1 Bacteroidaceae bacterium | reverse complement strand
CAAGGCTTAGTATCTTATACTCAAAATTTTAACGGATTAGTCAACAAATCGATTAGTTGACAAATCCAACATATTAACGGTGCTACCTACCATAGTGAGAGAAGGAGAAAAGTTATGAAGAAAAATGAAATCACCCCCAACACCACCAACAATGCACTCGCTAACCTTGCAAACGGTTTGAGCGACTATGCAAGTAAGCTCGGTTATGAAGTCCTTACAAATGAGATGGTAGACGGGAAGCTTGTCGTACCCATCTATAACAAGGATAATAAAGAGGTTGTTTTCTCTACCGAAAACAGCACTGAGGACGAGTTGAACTCCCTTGCATTCATAAAGGGTAAGACCACTTTTGACAATGTATCTGCTGTTGTTATGGCTTGGCACTGCTCAAAGCTTAAAAAGCTTGCCGAGCGTTGTGGTTTTGGTTCTGTCGGTGCATTTATCAGCGAGTCCCTTGGTAAGCGACTTAGCCCTAATACCGTCAATCAGTGGGCGAACGTGGGCGAAAAATTCCTTGAAATAAAGGACGGTGACACCGTTCCTACATTCAAGTATCAGTGGTGCGAAAACGTGCCCGTAAGCAATCTTGCCCTTATACTTGGACGTTTCAACAAGTGCGAATCAGCAGATGACTTTGAAGAGAAGTACCTCACGGGAGAGGACGCACTTGTGTTACGCAATCAGTCCACCCTTAAAGAGCAGTTGAAAGCTGAGAACGGCACACAGGGTAAGAAGTCTAGCAAGAAGTCCGAGCAGGGCGAGCAGGGCGAGCAGGGTAAGACCGTTAACATAGATACCGCGTGGGCGATAGTGAGAGAGCATATTGTAGCTATATTGCGGAACAAGAGCGACATAGATCTGGGCAACGCTATGGCAAAGATTGATACACTCTTTGAAGAAAACTAATCACTAGCCACTTGAAGTGGAGAGTGCTAAAAGCACTCTCCCACTTTGAGCGTTAACATATGAATATTTGTTCATATATTCAAATATTCTTATGTTAGCACTCAACAGCCGCGAGTGCTATATCGAACAATTGTTCGAGCCATGTTGCGGCTTAGTCAACTAATCGAAAGGAGAGATATATGATTAGATTTTGTATCAACTGTAAGTACTTCGACCAAAAAGAGAAGTGCTGTGTGCTCTACGGCTCTTCAAATACCGGAGTTGTGTGTGGTTTTCACGACTATGCACCGGGGGTATTAAATGCAGAACATGAATTTAATATGAAAATGGAGGGGTCTGAAATGGAGTCGTATGTTTTAATACTTGAGTCACTGATTAGTGAACTAACCGGAGTATTACTGGGGGATGTAAAAAAGCCGGATCATATTAAAAAGCTTTGTGACTCCGCCAAGCAATTTGTTGATAAGGAGCAGGGGGTTTATTTTACAAGGATCGCAAATAATTGCGAGCGCATGATGAGGTGGGAAGCTGAAAAAGGCGAGCTTATAAGAAGATGTCGCACTCGTATCAACTGTAACATCAACTACCTTGCGTCCAAGTATATGGAAATCGTCATCAATATGTAGTTAGTTAACTAACCGGGGGTATTAAAAATGACAGAGTCGATTGTAAAAATAATTCTAGCCAATATTAGAATACATTGCAGAAACACTGATAAGGATTGTACTGGATGTCCTTTTAGGATATCTAATCCATGGGCAGAATATTGTATGTTTTCCGGTCCTCATGCAGGAGAGGGTATAATTCCAGAGGACTGGGAATTAGAAAAATATGTTCAAAATGAAAAGGACATTGAAGAGTAATAATTAGTCAACTAACCCAATCAGGACGAGAAAGGGGGGTATTTGAAAAGTCCGGGGTTTGTTAATATGTAACCCGTAAACCAAGTTAGTCAACAAATTCAAATTCAAATTCAAATTGGAAAGGAGAAAAGATATGAAGAGTTTAGCAAAGGGTTTAAATAAAGAGCGTGTATTTAATGTCGATACTTCTGATTTCGACTACATCAAGCTGGCAGATCTTTATGAGCGTGATGGCGAAGGCGCATCATACGTTATCAGAGCTGCTTACATCGGAAACAAATCCGAATATGCAGATGAGTCACCACTGCTGGCGATTGATGACTTCTACGTAAATCTGCCTCAGCACCAGCTGGATGTGGTCAAGGACATTCTGTCCGATCGCGTCTACATCAACGCAATAAACAATGGTCAGCTTGGCTTCTATATCGAGGCATATGATAAGAAGCTGAAGTCCGGAGCAGTTAAGACCTGCTACAAGGCTATCTTTATCGACATAGATGCAGGAGCCGGGTTATAATTTCCGGTTAGTCAACTAATAATTTAATACCTCCGCTGGGAGTATTTCACGGTACACACAACGCCATGATCAGCCCCGGTTAGTCAACTAAGACTACCGGGGCTATTTTAAGAGAGGAGATGATTTTAATGCTAATGAAAGATCTTACAAAATATCAAAGAAGTAGAATGTGCAACTGTTTGTACTGCGGAAAGCAGATAACCGAAAACCAGCAGTTTGAATTCTGCACAACAAAAATATCAAAATTTACCGTATACGCATTTATACACAGTGACTGTATATTGCGTGCACGGCATTTTCTTAATTTTATAGATGAGGAGGGCGAAAATGATGGCAGGTAAATCTGGTAATATTTTTACACAATTTTTTGGTAAAGCGGCTAAAGCTGTGAAACTATCTTTTGAGTCTAAAGCAAGTAAAACTAGACGAACAAGTAAATTAGACGATGTACGTAAGGATCTTATGCCACTAGTAGCCAGGGCTAATGAAGCGATTAGTCGACTAAAAGAGTCCGGGTTATATGAACAGTCAGCAGCAGTGCAAGAAGCAATATCAACTCGTTCGAGAGCTAGGGGTATAAATCAGGAAGAACTGTTCTCACTTAATGATAAGAAACGTCTTCGTGAGTTACAGCGTGAAGCAAACAGACTCTATTCATTCTTATCATCATCAGAAATACAGGAAAATGTTGTAGCATATAACATTGGCAACAAACTGTCATTTCAGAACCAGCATGAGTCTTTTGTAAATACAGGTAATAGATTTGATGGTGAGGATCAGGATAGAATAAAAGCAGCATTGAAAATTTACAGACATATTGCGTCAACAGATCCTGCTGCAATAGGTAGAGAGGGTTTTGGTTCTGATAAACTTCTTAACTTAATTTACGATGAATTGGAAGGATATGATCCTTACGATTTGGAGAGTTCTTACAATTTAGATCTTGAAGCAAAAGCTCATGAAGCTGCATATTGGGCTTTGGAACAGTTTAAGCAAAATGTAGAGTGGGGGTTTGTAAACGGCACGCCGTTTGAAGAAAGTGATTTAGGAATAGTTAGTCAACTAAACGAAGCAACTTCAGTTGATGAATATTTAAAGTCAAAGGATTTAAACAGGAGGAATTTCTAATGTTTAGATATGATCTATACAACAAAGCTTACACAATTAGTCAACTAAATGAGTTCTTCGAAGAAGCCGGAAAACCTGAGATTGTTTCAGCTGCAGATAATAAGCCGGGGTATTTTAATGTTGCATCGTCTTTCGATATCGAAACATCATCAACTTATGTAAAAGGTGTAAAATTTGCAACTATGTACATATGGCAGTTTGGGTTAAATGGTGTAACTATCTACGGAAGAACATGGGCGGAGTTTAGATCATTTCTCAATACGTTAGTTGACAAACTCACCATAAACTTACACCGCCGGCTTATAATTTACGTTCACAATTTAAGCTACGAATTCCAGTTTATGCGTAAGCATATAGATTGGGCAACAGATAAAGATGGAAAAGATGTAGTATTTTCATTAAAGAAAAGACGTCCAATTTATGCATTAACTAAATCCGGTATAGAATTCAGGTGTAGCTATTTCCTCTCTAACTGTTCACTCGCATACATCGGAGCTGAAATGTTATTCAAATATCCAGTTAGTAAACTAACCGGAGATCTTGATTACTCACTCATTCGCCATTCAGAAACACCTTTAACTGCAGAAGAACTTGAGTACTGCTTCAACGACGTCAGAGTTGTAATGTCATACATTCAGGAGAAAATTGAAAACGAGGGTAATATTACTCAAATACCATTAACTAATACCGGATATGTGCGAAAATTTACCAGAGATTATTGCACTGGAAAATTCATAGATGATCCTTTAGAATCTAAAAAACAGTCAATGAACTACCATGCAATAATGAAAGCTTTGCAGATACAATCATCAAAAGAATATGCACATCTCAAATCAGCTTTTGCTGGTGGTTTTACTCATGCAAGTCCTACAAAATCCAGGTGGGGGTCAAAAGAGTCCCATGGATTATATTGGGAAAATGTAGGGTCAGCTGACTTATCATCATCTTATCCGTATACAATGGTTTCATCATATTTTCCGATGACTACCGGAAGATTTTTAGGAACTGTTCAGTATCCGGAACAGTTTAGTAAACTAATCAATCGCTATTGCTGCTTATTTACATGCACATTTTATGACATATGTCAAGTTTTTCCTTATGAATCATACATATCATTATCAAAGTGTACAAATATATCAGACAATTATATCCAGCAGAACGGTCGTGTATGTGAAGCAGAGTTTTTAACAATAAATCTTACTGAGCTTGACTTTGATATAATATCAAGCGTATATTCATGGTCTGCAATTTCAGTAACAAATATGAGGGTATATGAAAGAGGATATCTTCCTAAAGTATTTATCGAGTCCATACTAGAATTATATTCAGCAAAAACAACTCTTAAAGGTGATGCTGATAAAGTAATAGAATATATGATTAAAAAAGGAATGCTTAATTCAGCATACGGAATGTGTGTTACTGATATAGTAAGAGATGATGCAATATACTGCAACAACCAGTGGGAGTCAATTGAAGCAGATTCGTTTAGTCAACTAAATGGATACAATAAAGCATTCTCGAGATTTCTGTTCTATCCTTGGGGTGTGTGGGTAACAGCACATGCTAGGCACAATTTATGGGATGCAATTCTTGAATTTGGCGACGATTATATCTACGCAGATACTGACTCAATAAAGGGTTTAAACTTCGATAAGCATGAAATGTTTTTTGAATGGTACAACGCCAGAGTTAAGAAAAAATTATATCTCATGTGTGACTACTACAACATACCAAAATCAAAAGTAGCTCCTAAAACAAGAAAAGGAGTTAGTAAACTAATCGGAATATGGGAACGTGAAGAAGATTATGCTAAATTTCGTACAATAGGAGCAAAGCGATATTTATACGAATACAAGTCAGGCATTTTGGGATTAACAGTATCCGGTGTCAATAAAAACTATGCGTTACCTTATCTTCTTCACAAATATGGCGATTTCCATAATTACGAGATGTGTAAATTAGCATACTCAACTGATCCGCGTAAGAAAAAAGAAAAAGAAGAAGCATTAAACTATATCGTAAAAATGCATAAACTTTGTCCTAGCGATTATGATCCCATATTTAAAGTATTTGATGATGCTCTTGAAATACCTCCCGGTTATTCAGGCAAATCAATCCACACCTACTCTGACATACCATATTCTGCGCATATAACAGATTATCTTGGAAATAAACGACTTTGTTACGAATTAAGCTATACCCACTTAGAACCAACAGGTTATTATTTCTCAATGGCTAAGGAATACATCGACTTCCTCAACGGTATAGCTACAATTGAGCGCTAAAGAATACCCGGGTTAGTTAACTAATGTAACTACCCCGGGTATCTTTACGAAAGGAGCTAATATTAGATTGTGTCACTTTTACAAAACATCAAGTAATTCCTAACCACTTCGCCAACATCATTGTCCTGATAATAAACATTATCATTCCGGAAGTAACTTCCAATCTTCATAGCAACTTTATTATCTGTCCTTATGATATTTCTAATATGATTAGGTCTAGGATCATACTCTTCAGAAAATATCAAATCATCATCAGGGTGCTTTATAGGTGTGGTCTTTCTGTGACAATATATGAAGTTACAATCATCAAACTCAAGAACTTCACACTGTAATATCTGGTCATTAAAGCAAATGAAAAATTTATAAACAACATTCTCATCTGTATAATCTCTCGGCAAATGCGGGTGTAAATCAAGTTCCCAAGCACCGCCGGTTATCATTTCCAGATTAGGATTATTGAAAGCAAAATATACTTCAGATTTTCTACCTTCAATATTATGGTTAATAGTTCGTTCAACAGCAACTCTAAGTTTACTATCCCCGTAACTATACACATCTATTTTACCGGGCTCCATTTCTTCAATGTGCCCCAATCCCATTTCTGCAAAGTAAGGACAGTATTTATTAACAGTATTACCGAGCATATATACTCTAACGTCATCTCTCTGTCTTATTATTGTAGACAATACATTCATGAACATGACAAATTCATTAGGTATATAACCAATTCTACTAATAAATTCATCAAATACAATCATTGTAACATCAGGATAACTTGTACTCTTATCATGTTCCATCTGTCCCAACGAGAAGCCATAACAAAAAGGTGTAGAATCTGTAATAACTTTACCATCATCTTTTGTAGACTTTTTAGCCAAGAACCACTGGCTACTCATGTACTTCACAGTGTCCCATTTGCCACCAGTTAGTTGACTAACAGCTCCAGTACTAACTAAGCTATTGAAAAGCACCTGACCTCTTTTTCCTACAAAGTCCTCCCGGTATCTTCTCAAATATGCCATCTGCTTACCTTTTTCTACATAGTTTTTAAGTCCTTCATATAAAACAGCATAAGTCTTTCCATTACTTCTTTTGCCAAATATTATATTATACTGGCACTTCAATTCTTTTATCCGTGTCAAAGAATAATATTCTGTTTCTTCAACTTGGGAGACCTCTTCAATGAGGTCTCCGTTGATATCATATTTATTCATACCATCTCTCCTTATTAGTCAACTAACTTACGGTGCGGTCTGTGTTCTACTACCTAATAAAGTTATTACAAATCTGGCATTATTTAAATCAAAACCAGACGGAAATTCCTGAACACTTATCAGATCATTCTGTTTACATTTGTAATGACTATCATTAAGATACATATTAAAGCTACTGCTACTTTTACCAACAACACAAGGACTATTAAGTATTCCTTCACTGAAAGTATACAAAACATCACAATGCATCTTAATTCTCCAAAGATCATGTTTAACATTATTCTCATCAGTAAAACTTCTGAATGATGTCATATCAGTAATGTAATAATACCTATGCCAAATTTCTATATAGGCATAATTAGCTGATGTTAAATCAATGGAGGGGTCAGACCAATCTATCAATATTTCAGGGTCTACGATACTACACTCTTCTCTTAAAGTCCCAGTTAAACTAAACTTCTGCTGGGGATTCTTGGATATTTTATTCATGGGTTCGTTATTATACATGAAAACAACTGTAAAACTCATAATAACACTCCTTTCTTAAGCCAATCTAATATCTCAGCACGTTCAGTTTCCATTGCCGGGATATCGTTTAACTGAATATCTTCAACCATGGCAAATCCAGTGAAATGTCCATCACCCAGTTTGCCACTCCTGTTACTAGGATATCCAAAGAAAAGACCGTAATTATCCGGCAAGCTCTGATTGGGTATATCTCTTATGATATAAGGTTTCTGTACACTCATATAACCAGCTGTACTACCTATATTACCACCTACTCTAGTTGTCGCTTTACCACCAGCAACAGTATGTGCCGTAGCAGCAGCGAGAGAATCTAACCCGCTACCGCCTATATTACCACCCATACCTAAGTTCATTGCTGTACTAGCAGCTGACGTTGATAATTCGATTAGTCCACGAACCATCTGATCAAAAGTAACAGACCCAACAGGTACCTGAGTTAAACAATTACCATGATACTGAGCAATAACAACATCTGCGGGAACGTTCAAACCTTTTCTAGGTATTTTGGTACTTATAAAAGCAATGCAATCTCCGCTAAGAACATCGCAATGATATACAACATGAACATGCTGTCCCATAACATCATCAACAGGTAAAAACCTATATCCGATATAGGGCAGGAAAATTGCAATCTTAGTATACGGAGAAAAATCAAAACAGTTATTACCATACTTTTCAACGTATATCTCGCCACAGTCTATCTCATAAAACTGTTCATCTACCTTAGAAAGTGCCTGATGTGTTATATACATTCCGCCTATAGTAGGGTACCATATATTATTACCTGTAGGAGTAAAAGGTAATAAACCAGCTGATACAAAAATATCCATTGGATTAACAAAATATCTTAATAATATTTCTAATAAATTATCCGCAAAGAAATTCTGAGCAAACACCCACATCTCAGCCGTAGTCATATGATACATTGTTATAAAGCCAGCATCAATAGCTCCTACATCAGGCAGGGGAGGTATTACGATATCATCCACGGGTCTATTATGACCGCCGCCACCACCGTCTTCTTCATTTCCCGGTTCGTCTTCATCTTCATTGGGATCAATATCTTCTTCAGGTACGTCAAATAAACCAAATTCTCCATTTAACAGCTGGTAATCAATACCATACGCGGCAACATCCCACAAACTATCATACTGATCTGCTCTATGTTTGCTACTATACAAAGCACATCCGAAGTATTTATTATTACTGAAAGTAAAATCTCCTAATGCTATTTTAACACCTTCAGTTATATAATATAACCAACCACCAATTTCTTCATCACCAGAAATATGGTAATATCCATTTGTTCCAATAGAGCCAGAAGATAATACAGTATCAACATATGCGCTATAAGGAGTGGGGTATTCACGTCTTGCAATTTCATACTGGTGTATTTCATAATACAGCAAAACCAAATTGCCCTGCTCTAAACTACCGGGTATAGTCTGTCTTTCAGATCTTACTTTAACAGTAAATACGATACTCTGTCTGTAATACTGTGCTCCCTGGGGATTCTCTATAAATATTTCAATCAAGTCGAATTCATGTTCCTGACCATCATCATGTGTCAATAAGTAAGAATGAAGAAGATCATCTGTCATTCCATATGAGCCATCCCATTTCTGATAGTCAGCGTCCTGAGTTGAACGTGATCCAGCTGCAAATGCTGTATTTCCATTCACATAGGGATTAGGTGCAACCATATACAAATCTGTCAATGAACCGGCGGGACATGTTCTTCCACCATACATTCCACCACTTATATTATAAACCGGTAACCAAGGCATATTATTCTCCTTTCTATTTAGATATAGGGGAGCGTTTCCACTCCCCTATTGTGTTAGTCAACTAACTCTTCTTTTTCTTTTTAGTAGATTCGTTAGCGACGTTTGCGAGATAAAATCCAGTGATGACATAATGTCTTCCGCCACTGGCGACAAAAGTCAAACTACCATCACGAGCGAGCACGGTATCCTTGTTCTGATCGAAGTAAGTTGTGTCATAAGTCTCAAGATGAACAAAGTTATTTGTAGCCTGATTGGTGTATGCCGGAAATCCGCTTATAGTACAGTTTCCAGATTCGGTGGCTTCAACCATTATGTTTATAAAAACTGCATTTCCGAGTTTAAAATAGCCACCTTCATCGAGACTGAAACCACTATAACTTAATCCGGTCGATTCATACTGCGTAGGAGATTCGATTCCGCCACCGCCAACATCTGCCATTGTTGCAAGTTTATTATCAGTACTAGCGGTAGCAGGAATAACAGCCTCAATGTCTTCAACATCTTCAGCACTGGCAATACCCAAATCAGCAAGTGACTTATTGCCTTTAAGTTCAACATCATTGATTTTGGGCAGATTGCTTAACTCCTCATAATTAGAAGTACCACCACCGCCACCGCCGCCCATAAGGTTATACTTTTTTCCAAGTAATGTACCGTCCATACATTCACCCCCTTATGAAGTAAGTGCATCAACAGAAACGGCGCAAGTCAATTTATGACTAGCTATGGCAAAGCTGCCGCTGATTGCAACAGGTCCGTCTGAAGTATATGTTACTGCTCCAAACTCAACAGTGTCACCACTATCGCTGAGAAGAACACCGATATCATAAACATCATCCGGGGTACCAGCAACAGTGAACTTCATCTTGCAAAAGCCAGTCGTAGCAAGCATCTTGATCATGTCCATGTCACTTTCAAGACCTACATTTTTAGCCTCAGACTCATCCAGCTTTGTGCTGATTTCGATTGTTCCTACATTGTAACCTTTGGTTGAAAATTTAACAGCCATTGTATTTACCATCCTTTCCTGTTAGTTAACTAACATTATGCAAGTATGAAGATGACGCCGTTTTCATTGAAGTCATTGAAGTAACCAGCGTCGAACTTATACCAGTTATTGGTGAACTCTCCCTTAGGATTCCAGTTCGTAGTAACCCTTCTATCGAGATTACTTACACCAAGAGCATCCCTATCAAACATGATACCAACCACGTTAGACAGAGTAACGGCAGAATCACCACCCCTGGGTGTAGCAATGATCTTGCTTGTATCAGCCCACTCAAAACCAGTGCCAGATCCCTGCCAGAAAGGAACAGTATCTGCATTAGGCAGCTTGACAAACTCATTGTGATAGCTGTCACTCTGGAGATATGCATCAGCTGCTGCAGTGAAATCAGCATGAAGTATCATGTGCAGCTTATCCTTAGGAGTGTGTCTGTACTTGCCGCCACCGTTAAATACGGTGCTGAGCTTGCCCATCTGAGCAATCTTTCTCTTCATTCTGTATCCAGCAAATCTCACAAACTCAGGATCTGCAAACGCATATGCTGCTGAAGGAGCTTCCTTGCCAGTGAAAGCAGCGTATTCAGTAAGCAGCTTAACCACTCTAGCATTTGCTGTACCATCACCGTAAGTAGTGATGATGAAGTTATTGATCGTAGCTTCAACAAGGCTATCCATCTTAACAGTCATGCCCTTACTGATTGCATTCTCAATCATGCTGAAGAATGCCTGCAGCTGACCAGCTGATGTAAATGCTGACTTAACCTGTCTCTGTGCAAATGACATAGGTATGTCAAATGTTCTTCTTTCGCTGAAGAACTTAGCAGATACAGTAGGCTTATAGAAGATATTAGGATCATAACTTCTCTGGTCTTCCAAATTCCATGTATCGTTATCTTCTGCTTCCGGGATGCCCTCATACTGTATCTTTTCAAGAACAGCTCCATACTCCCAGGAGTCCATCATTACAGAGGGAGTTCCGCCCGTATAAGGTCTGTTAACAAATACAACCTTACCTATTCTGTCAATAAGACTCTGAACATAGTGATCAACCTTATCCGAGTCAATTACTTCTGCTCCAGCATCAACAATCTTATTAAGATCGATATCAGCCACTGCTTCAGTACCAGTTACCTGTGCGGTTGTCTCATTTACGATTTCCGCAATCTGTGTCATTTCCATAAAACTTTTTCCTCTCTTTCTTTTTTGTTATTTGTTATTAGTTAACTAACTCTACAGGTACACTTCCAAGGTCAAGAAGTCTCTGGCATCCTCAAGGACTGTCCTAATGAAGTTCCACTTCCACAATTCGATCTCTTCCTTCAACATCTGCTGTGAAGTCAAGTTACCGATATTACCTGAGTGTCTTCCGCTTCTTGCTCTATGGTCAGCATCAGACTTTGTAACGGTTGAATCCAGAGCCCTGGAATTAGTCCCAGTGGTCGAATCCGATCCAATATTAGTCTGTGTGCCTGTATTATTAGTTGTTAACACACCTGTATCAGTTCCGGCATCTTTTATCTTTCCGCTTTTACTAAGTTCATCATAACCGGACTTTTCATCACTATTTTTACCGGTATTTGTAGTGGTATCTTTACCACTTAGGGTGTGTCGTTGCCACCCCGTATCATTTTCTTCAAGAAGATTACCACCTTGCTGATTACCGATAACATGTCGTGAAGTTTTATTTGTATCAGTGTCCATATCGCTATTAACAGAGTTACCAGAATTAAAGCCCCAAACGGCATGAGTAGAGCTACCATTATTAATTGTGGATTCTTCACCACTGTTTTTTCTGGTAAGGTTATCAACTCGCAAATCATCTTTACCATACTCAACCTCTGTTTTCATGGGATTATTAGCATCTATTACATGATCTGTGGCGCTATGATAATCTGTTTTCTCCTTATAGTTCTCAAATGTTCTCTCATTACTATTACCAAGATTATGCTGTTCGACTTCAGCCAAATTATCAGTTCTTGTGTTATTATGAGAAACACCATAATTATATGTATCCGTTCTATCGCTATCAGTAACTTCACTACCATTAAGTGTTCCGTCGTTTACATCTTCCCACTCATCCAGATAATTATGAATCGGATCATATTCGACTTCATAAATCTCAGCAAGCTTATCCCACTTATTCTTATAGTAACCAACCATAAGAGCTGCCAGCTTATCCAACTCTTCACTTGTTAGTTGACTAAAGTAATCTTCATCAGCATCTTCATCATGAAGTAAATCAATTACCGGTGCCGGATTTTTCATGCCATAACTACTCATAAACAGATAGTCTAACTGACTCTTATCGAGAGCCAAATACTCCGGAAAAACATAATCACAATGACTAAATACACCATTTGTCATAGGTATAACATCTTTTATCCTAGGAAACTTTCCATGTCTTAAACTATTCATCTAAGTCCCCCTTTCTAGCATCTGCGATTAGTTCACTAATCTTATCATTAACTACTTCAACAAGTCCCTCAACTACACTAAGTTCACTACTCTCTATCTCTTCTTTTACTTTTTTGATCTCTTCTTCTGAAGCTCCCTCTTCTCCAGATTCTCCACCATCTCCTGAGTTTCCATTTTCAGCATAGGTCTGGTCTGGTGCAGCTCCCTCTCCAGAGCTCTTATTTTCCTCTGCATCGAATCTATTTCTTTCGTTATTTCCATCATCGTTTCCGCCAACAGATTCATCTGTATTTTCATCTGACTTATTGTCATTTTCTTCGTCTCCTTTCGTGTTCTCACTACTTGCCCCGGGTTGCCCCATACCTGACTCAACTTGATCCAACCCGTCTCCACCGCGCGCGCCACCAATCCCGGCATCTGTTAGTTGACTAACAAGTGAGATGTTGGTTTCGAGATGGTTCTCAAGCCAAGCTGATGAGAAGTCGACAGATATGTCTAACCCGAATAAATTGTTAACTTCACAAATATCCTCACGCCGGCACTTGAGCATGTTGTCGCAAAGAGGGAGAATAGAGTCAGCATCAAGAGAAGACTCACCCTCACCGATCGCTTCACGCTTCATGTTGTAGTTGGCGCGAAGTCCGAGTTCGTTGAAAAAGCTACCTTTTAAGTACTGCTGGAGTTCTATAAACTGGGTTAAGTATGAACCATTATTTGAAGGTGGTGACTGCATTTTTACACCCTCTGAAAATGACGATGAAGATATAACCCCCAATTCGCCGGCTTCGAGCTTTGCGAGATATGCCAAAGCTGATTTATATTCTTTGTCAGATGATGATGACAAAAGAGCTAAACAGCGAAGCATTATAGATGCAGAGCGAACCGTGATGCAGTTTTCACACATAAGAACCGCATAACGTGCGATTATAGGTGTAAGAGATGCCCACTCTGTATCATTACGAAGTAATACTCCATCATGTTTTTCAGATCCGAATATGGTACACTCTTTGGTGAACTGTCGACCTGTTCCATCCGTTAGTTGACTAACATGTGGATTAGATATGATGAATTTGGTAGGTCGATAGTATACGTCCTGAGGTCCTCCCCATGAACCATTAAAGACATATAAATTTTCGTCGTTTGCACGTGTGATACATGCAACGCCGTTTACCTGGAGATAACGTTCAAGTACATGCTGGTCGATAGTAGATGGTAAGTTCTTGTACTCAAACATCATCATTGTACGATCAAGTAAGTACCTGAAGTAATACTTTGCACTCTTCTGTTTTTTAGTGACGTAGGATAATAAATCCAGCGGCACTGCTCTGAATTGATAATTTGAATTATCAGGCATTAGTCAACTAACTCCTTTCTATCGTATATAAGTGAATTGTTACAAAAGTGAAAAAAACCTGGGAAATGGGTAATTGTGGCATATGAACATTTGTGACATTAGTTAACT
>JAGBSZ010000067.1 GCA_017631585.1 Bacteroidaceae bacterium | reverse complement strand
TACTTGTACTTTCGTTTATTGCATTGTTTCAAAAACGTTGGTGGCTGCTTGCATTGGCGTCGTGCAGTGCCGTATTGCTCATGCTCGTGTGTATGTTTGGTGCCAAGCCGGCTGACAATGGTGATTATATGATAATTTACAATAACCGCAAAAATCCCTTGCTTCATATTGTATATGAAAGCGGAACAAACTATCTTGTTTCAACAGTTCCGCAACTTGATGCAGAATATGAGTATGTATTAAAACCTCTGTTGCAACATGAGTCGCTGAATGCATCGCAATGGGTTTCATGGGAATATGCAGATTCTCTTGTGCAGTGCAATGAGGGACGCTTTCTCTTCAACGGGGTGGTTGTGAAAATGCTCGACAACGCCTATTGGCGGGAGAATGAATACACAGAGCCTGTGGATATTCTTGTTTTGTGTCGCGGTTTTCTTGGACGCATAGACGAACTTGTCGAGGTTTATCCTGCAGCATGCGTTGTTGTTGACGGCTCGTTGTATAAGCATAGCCGCAAGAGGATCAAGCGCGAATACGCCCGTCTTGGTATTGATGTCGTTGATGTTACTCAAACAGGTGCCATAAAGGTTGTTGCCGATGCCGACGGTTTCGACCTAATGCCTGTAAATGGCAAATAATCGGGAAAAACGGCATTTATATTGTATCCATTGTCTATATTTGCATATAACTATTGAAATATGATTGAAAAAGTAATACCCCAAGAGTGTGTTGATATTGTTGAGAGGATAATCTCGGAGAAAGAACGTTTTGTCCTGTTGTCACACAAGAATCCCGATGGTGATGCCCTCGGCTCATCGCTCGCATTGCTCCACTATCTGAAGTCCCGAGGAAAGGATGCAGTGGTGGTGCTTCCAAATCTTTTTCCCGACTTTCTTGCTTGGTTGCCGGGTGCAGACGATGTCATTCTATATGAAAAGAGTCCTGAAAAAGCAAATGATGTAATAGAGCAGGCGGATGCCTTCTTTTGCCTTGACTTCAATGCCATTAACCGAATAGGTGATGTAAGTGCCGTTGTTGAGAAAAATCCTGCACCGAGGATTCTTGTCGATCATCATCTTTTCCCGTCCGATGATTACATTGCAAAAATATCTTTCCCGGAGGCATGTTCCACTTCGGAACTTGTTTATAGGCTTGTGACAGCTTTGTCGGGTGAAGAGGCTGTGACTTATGAAATGGCGCAATGCATATATACCGGCATGATGACCGACACAGGAGCATTCGCATACGCATCGTCGCGAAAGGATATTTTTCTTATAGTTGCAGCCTTGCTCCAGACGGGTATCGACAAGGACCTTATATACCGTAAAGTCTTTTACAGTTCATCGCTTACGCGCATGCGCTTGCAAGGTTATGTGATGTACAAGAAACTAAAAGTCTATAACAAATATAATGCGGCACTTATAACGCTTGAACATGATGAACTCCAACGATTCTATGCCGTAAAGGGTGATACCGAAGGCTTGGTGAATCAACCGTTACAGATAAAAGGAATACGTTTCTCATGCTTCCTGCGCGAGGAACACCCCGGAAAGATAAATGTTTCGTTGCGCAGTGTCGATGATTTTCCATGCAACGAGGTTGCCGCTGAATTCTTCAACGGTGGCGGACACAAGAATGCATCGGGCGGAGAATTGCATTGCACCATGGAAGAGGCTGTCAAGCTCTTTGATGCTGCGTTGAGGAAATACGGGCAACAGCTGACAATGCTCTAATAATACAAGTAACTTATAAATTTAAACATCATCCAAATAATTTTTCATCGTTGTTTTTTGTATCTTCGCGAAAAATTGTAATTTTGAAAATTGATGTCCGTAAGGGACTGTTACTTATAAAAAATATATGAAGAATTGTAAGTTGAGAAACATATTTTTATACACTCTTCTTTCGCTCCTTTTCATAGCATGTGATGATACCGTTACATACTCTGAAATGAAGGAAAAGGAGATAGAGACCATAAAGAATTTTATCAAGGAACAGGGTATCAACGTTATATCATATCAGGAATTCATTGCCAACGATACCGTAACAAACGTTGAACGCAATGAATATGTGGAGATTGACGGTGTATATATGCAGATTGTCAATAATCCAAAGAACGAATCGGATGCCCGTAGAATAAAGGATGGCGAAACGCGCAATATGTATGTTGTATATAGCGAAAAGAATATTCAATCGGGAGATATGTTGTCATATAACACTTATTATCCCGACCCGGATGAAATGCGTGTGTCGAACAACAGCGGAAGCTATTCGGCTGCCTTTGTGTCGGGAGTGATGCTTAATCTGTACAGTAGCAGTTATGTGCCTACAGGATGGCTTGTTCCATTCAGCTATCTTTGGTTTACACGTCATTCATCGCAGCATGCCAGAGTTAATTTGATTGTTCCTCATACAAAGGGCACATCGAATGCTACCACATACGTATATCCCTGCTTCTATGAGATAAGAATATATCCCGAGAACTTATACGATTACGAAGAAGAGAGTATATCCGAAAGTGAAAACTGAACAAAATAAACATATCAACTTATAACCAACATGACACTGATTAAATCTATTTCAGGAATCAGAGGCACCATCGGTGGTAGAGCCGATGAAGGTTTGACCCCTCTGGACGTAGTGAAGTTAACATCGGCATATGCAGCGCTGATACGTAAGACAACTACAAAGACAACAAACAAGATTGTTGTAGGTCGTGACGCACGTCTTTCGGGAGACATGGTAAACAAGATTGTTTGCGGTACTCTCATGGGCATGGGCTTCGATGTCGTAGATATCGGTTTGGCTTCAACTCCTACAACAGAGGTCGCAGTTACAATGGAAGAGGCATGCGGCGGTATCATCCTCACTGCAAGCCACAACCCACGTCAGTGGAATGCACTTAAGTTGCTTAACGAAAAGGGTGAATTCTTGAATGCAGCCGAAGGTCAGGAGGTTCTCCGCATTGCGGCTGCCGAAGAGTTCGACTATGCTGATGTTGAGACTCTTGGCAAATATCGTTTGGACGAGACATATAACGAAAAGCATATCGATGCTGTGCTTGCATTGCCTCTTGTTGACGTTGAGGCTATCAAGGCTGCTAATTTCAAAGTTGCTATCGACTGTGTGAACTCTGTTGGTGGTGTAATCCTTCCACAGTTGTTCGAAAAGCTCGGTATCACAAAGGTTGACAAGCTCTATTGTGAGCCTACCGGTGATTTCCAGCACAATCCCGAGCCTCTTGCAAAGAACCTGGGCGATATTATGGGATTGATGGCAAAGGGTGGCAATGATGTTGCATTCGTTGTTGACCCTGATGTTGACCGTTTGGCTATCATCTGTGAGAATGGTGAAATGTACGGTGAGGAATACACTCTTGTAACTGTTGCCGACTATGTTTTGAAACATACTCCCGGTAATACCGTTTCTAACCTCAGTTCAACACGTGCATTGCGCGACGTGACAAATGCTCATGGTTGCACTTATACAGCATCGGCTGTAGGTGAAGTAAATGTCGTTACCAAGATGCGCGAGACAAATGCTATCATCGGTGGTGAGGGTAATGGTGGAGTAATCTATCCTGCTTGCCATGCCGGTCGCGATGCCTTGGTGGGTATCTGCTTGTTCTTGAGCCATCTTGCACACGAGAAAAAGACCGTAAGTGAGTTGCGTGCTACTTATCCTGCATATTTCATGGGTAAGAACCGCATCGACCTCAAGCCCGGTTGTGATGTTGACGCTATCCTTGAAAAGATTAAGGCTACATACGCGGGTAAGGCTGAAATCAATACAGTCGATGGTGTCAAGCTCGACTTCCCTGAAACATGGGTACACTTGCGCAAGAGCAACACAGAGCCAATCATCCGTATCTATTCTGAGGGTCCTACTCAGGAGGCTGCTGATGCAATCGGTGAAGAGATTCTTGCACTTGCAAACAGCTTGATGTAATTTGGATACATTTTGCAAATAAACAGACAAGGAGCTTTTGCCCCTTGTCTGTTTATTTGCATTTTATTGCATTGTTTGTAGAAACCTTTCGCTCAAATTGTCTAACTTTGCAGAATAAACTGCATATAAACGGAATGGCAAGAATACTCGCGATAGATTACGGAAAAAAAAGAACCGGATTGGCTGTTACCGATGAACTTCAGATAATAGCCAATGGATTGACTACTGTGGCAACCGTTGACTTGGTTGATTTTATTCTCGATTATGTAAAAAAAGAGCCTGTTGAGTTGATTGTTGTGGGTTTGCCAAAACAGATGAACAATCAGCCGTCGGAGAACATGGGACGAATAAGACCTTTTGTAGGGCATTTGCGTAAGTTGTTGCCGGATATTCCCGTTGAGTACCACGATGAGCGTTTCACTTCGGTGCTTGCGCATCAGGCTATATTGCAGTCGGGAATAGGAAAAATGGCACGCCGCAACAAGGAACTTGTCGATGAGGTGAGTGCTACAATTATCTTGCAGTCGTATATGGAGAGTCGCAGAATGCGCTTGTAATAAAATAAACACAAAAACAATGATACTGCCTATTTATCTTTATGGTCAGCCTGTGCTGAGAAAAGTTGCTGAGGATATTACACCTGATTATCCTCAGTTGAAGGAATTGATTGAGAATATGTTCGAAACGATGTATAATGCTGAGGGTATCGGTCTTGCCGCTCCGCAGATTGGCTTGGCTATACGTCTTGTTGTTATCGATCTTGATGCTCTTTCTGAGGATTATCCTGAATATAAGGATTTCCGCAGAGTGTATATAAATGCAGAGGTTCTTGAGACTTCGGACGAGAAAGATTCTATGGATGAGGGCTGTCTTAGTCTGCCGGGAATACATGAAAAGGTAACACGTCCTACACGTATTCACGTGAGATACCTCGATGAGAATTTTGTTGAGCATGATGAGTGGGTAGAGGGATTCCTTGCACGTGCGATGCAGCATGAGTTCGACCACCTCGAGGGTAAGGTGTTCTCTGACCATTTGTCGCCTTTGCGCCGTCAGATGAACAAGAATAAGCTTGGAAATCTTGCAAAGGGTAAGGTTAGCTGTGCATATAAGACCAAGCGTGTGCTTAGATGAGGCTTTGTAAAGCGGTAATACTCTCTCTTGTGTTGTTCTTTTCGACGTTGTGCAGTGCGCAGCTGAACACAGCAAGAGTTATGGAAATAGGGCGCAATGCGCTCTATTTCGAGGATTATGTGCTTTCTATCCAATATTTCAATCAGGTAATCGATGCCAAGCCGTTCCTGCATGAACCATACTTTTTTCGTGGCTTGGCTAAGTTTTATCTTGATGACTTTGTGGGGGCATGTGAGGATTTTTCTTCTGCAATAGAGCGTAATCCTTACATTGCGCAGAGCTATCAGTTGCGAGGCATGTGTCATGCGCGTATGGATAGTGTGGCTCTTGCGGAAAAGGATTTCAGGATGGCGATAAAATATGATATGCGCAATCCTGCTTTATGGCAGAATCTTGGTGTGCTTGCCATTCAGTCGGAGGATTGGGGTAAGGCAGCTCAGGTGGTGGATTCACTTATTCTTTTTTCGCCTCGTAACAGTGGGGCTTATATGTTGCGTACACAGATATCTCTTAGTCTTGGTGATACATTGCAGGCTCTTGATATGGTGGAAAAGGCTGTGAAATATGACAAGTACTCTGCCGATGTGTATGATGCAAGGGCTGTTGTGTATAGCGGAATGGGTAACTACGAGGCTGCTGAAAAAGACCTTGACCGTGCCATTGAACTTATGCCGGCGCGTGGTAACAGTTATATAAACCGTGCGCTTGTGCGTTATCACCGCAATAATCTTCGTGGTGCCATGGAGGATTATGATATGGCATTATATGTTGAACCGGGGAGTTTTATCGCGCTTTATAATCGTGGTCTGTTGCGTATGAATGTGGGTGATGACAACCGTGCCATCGAGGATTTTGACAAGGTGCTGGAGATTGACCCGGATAATACCATGGCGCGTTTCAATCGTGCTTTGTTGCGTGAGAATGTGGGTGACTACAAGGGCGCAATAGGAGATTATGACAGGGTTAT
Organism: Bacteroidaceae bacterium; assembly: GCA_017631585.1. Taxonomy (GTDB): domain Bacteria; phylum Bacteroidota; class Bacteroidia; order Bacteroidales; family Bacteroidaceae; genus HGM04593. Next base: position 2,463 of record JAGBSZ010000067.1, on the reverse strand, counting down.
CGGTGATTATCCCAATTTTGAGTATGCTTATAGCTGCCGTGCGTCGGCGCGTCGCAAGGTCGGTGATAAAAAGGGGGCTGAGGCTGATGAAAAGTGGCTCTTCAAACGTCAGCTTGATATATATAATAAGGGTGTGGATGCTGTGAGAGATGAGTATTCTGCCGAGAATGACAAAACTCGCAAACGTTCGGATGCGAATGTGCGCAACTATAACAAGATGGTGGTTGCGGATGATGTTTATGCCAAACAATATACAACTGAATATCGCGGAAGGGTGCAGGACCGCAATGTTTTTGTGGAGCTTGAACCGGTTTTTGTTCTTACATACTACAGGAATGCTGATGAACTGGATGCTTCTTTGTTGTTGTGTGAACCGTTGGAGGTGCTGAATGCCTCTTTGTCTGCTCCGTTGCTTGTAACCAACGATGAGCGCGCTCTATCCGAAAATGAGATAGGACGTTGCTTTGATAATATCAATAATCTTTCCAAGCGTCTTGCCGAGAATCCTTCCAATGTGCATGATATGATGCTTCGTGCGGCTAATTATTATTTTGTGCAGGATCTCGAAACGGCTTTGAACGACCTTGACCATGCTGTTGCATGTGATAGCGCTGCGTGGGAACTCTATTTTGTGCGCTCGTTTGTGCGCTATAAGAAACTTGAGGTGGAACTGCTTGACGGGAACAATGGAGGTGGTGATTATAACGATAAGGTGGCTGAACTTGATTACCGTCTTGTAAAAAGCGACCTCGACAAGGTGTTGGATTTGTCTCCCGGCTTTGTGTATGCTTATTTCAACCGTGCCAACGTGCATGCCAAACTGAACGACTACAAGTCGGCGATTGTGGATTATACTGCGGCTATTGAACTGAATGAACGTTTTGCCGAGGCATATTTCAACCGTGGTCTGGCAAGGCTTTATATAGGCAATGTCGAAGAGGGAGTAAGTGATTTGAGCAAGGCAGGAGAGCTTGGAATCTTTCAGGCTTACAATGTGATAAAGCGATTTATGCATTCGGGAAACAGGGCTTCGGGTGTTAATGGGGATTAATTATTCATGCCTGTTTTGCAGTTTATCTAAATTTCATTATCTTCGCATGATAAAGAGGCTTGTTGCCTATAATTGAATATAAATAAAAGAACTACAATATGATTAAGATTTCATTTGGTGGCGATGTAAAGGAGTTTGCGGCTGAGGGTAAGTCATATATCGAACTTATCTCTTCGGTTGACCCTAAGTTGCTCAACAGTTACGTTGCCGTAAAAGAGGGTGAGAATGTTATTGACCTTCGTGATGTTCCCGCAGACGGTGCTTGCGTGGAACTTGTCGGTATTGAATCAAAAGAGGCTTTGCACGTGTTGCGCCACACAGCAACACACATCATGGCTGAGGCTGTAAAGCATCTGTTCCCTGAGGCTAAGCTTACAATAGGTCCTGCTACAGAGACCGGTTTCTTCTATGATTTCGAGTGCCCTCCGTTTACAAAGGAGAACCTTGAGGCTATAGAAAAGGAGATGAAGAAAATCATCAAGTCAAGCCCTCGCATAGAGCGTCAGGTTGTTACACGCGATGAGGCTATTGCTATGATGAAGGCTAAGAACGAGCCTTATAAGCTCGAACTTATCGATGCTATTCCTGGTGATGAGAGAATAACAATCTACTCACAGGATGATTTTGCCGACCTTTGCATGGGACCTCACTTGCTGAATACACGTCTTATCAAGGGCTTCAAACTGCTCTCTACATCTACCGCTTACTGGCGTGGTGACAAGAACAATGCTTCGTTGGCGCGTATTTACGGTACTGCTTTCTTTACAAAGGAGGATTGCGAGGCTTATCTTGCACATCTTGAGCATATAAAGAATATCGACCACAACAAGATTGGTCGTGAAATGGAACTCTTTACAACTGTCGATGTGATTGGTCAGGGATTGCCTCTGCTCATGCCAAAGGGTGCCAAGATTATTCAGACACTTCAGCGTTGGATTGAGGACCTCGAGGATAACGAATGGGGTTATATCCGTACAAAGACCCCTCTTATGGCTAAGAGTGACCTTTACAAGATTTCAGGTCACTGGGATCACTACAAAGATGGTATGTTTGTTCTCGGTAATGAGGAGAAGGATAAGGAGGTTTTTGCTTTGCGTCCTATGACTTGTCCTTTCCAGTATTATGTATATAAGGCTACTCATCACTCTTATCGCGACCTGCCTTTGCGTTACAGCGAGACTTCGACTCTTTTCCGCAACGAGGATTCAGGCGAGATGCACGGTTTGACACGTGTGCGCCAGTTTACTATCAGTGAGGGTCACCTCATTGTGCGTCCCGACCAGATGGTTGAGGAGTTTAAGAAGTGTCTTGCCCTTGCAAAGCATGTAATGGAGACACTTGGCTTGCAGAATGATGTTACATACGTTCTTGCAAAGTGGAATCCTGAGAACCGTGCCAAGTATATCGGCGAC
>JAGBSZ010000066.1 GCA_017631585.1 Bacteroidaceae bacterium | reverse complement strand
TATTCGGTAAGTTCATATAAGTAGTCCTCGCTGATGTTGTGTCCTGCGAAGATGACTCGTGGGTTCTTGCTGTCGCCGATGAGTGCAGCAAAGTTGTTGCTCAATGCCTCGATTACGGCGCGTGCGCCAAGGTAGCTGCCGCCGATACCTGCTACAACTACAACCTCGCAGTTCTCGCGAAGAGTCTGTGCTGTTGCGTTGATGTCTGCAATATCCTCCTTTGTTATTGATGATGGAAGGTGCAACCAACCGAGGAAGTCGTTACCCGGGTGTGTTCCCTCTTCGAGTGCTTTCTGTGCGTTCTTTACCTGTGGCTCAAGAGCAAGAATCTGTTCGCGTGTAACAAAACCTGTTACCTTGTCGATGTTAAGTGTTATATTTTTCATTGTTATTGTTGTGTTACCCCCACCCCGTCGCTCGTCCCCCTAAGACAGGGGGACAATAGTTGTGTTGGGGCGTTGTTGTAAAAGAATGTATAAAATATGAAGTTCAAGGCTTGCGTAGCCTGAAAAACCGGAGTTTACTAAGCGTAAATGAGGATTTTGAAGGCAAGCGTAACGCAGAAATTTATATTTTAGTCATTCTTTTTTTATTTGAATGAATCAGTTAATAGTTTTATTTCAATCACTGGAGATATACCTTCATAGAGTATGTTATATACTGCGTCGATGATAGGGGTGTTTATGCGGTAGTGTTCGTTAATCTCCTTGATACACTTTGCCGCATAATAACCTTCGGCAATCATCTCCATCTCTATCTGTGCATTCTTTACGGAATAACCCTTTCCAATCATGCTGCCGAACACACGGTTACGGCTGAATCGTGAGTATCCTGTAACAAGCAGGTCGCCCATATAAACCGAGTCGTTGATGGTGCGCTCGATAGGGTGTACCACGCTCAGGAAGCGGTTCATTTCAATGGCTGCATTTGACATAAGCACTGCCTGGAAGTTGTCGCCGTATTTCAGTCCGCTGCATATACCTGCCGCAATGGCGTAGATATTCTTCAACACTGAACCGTACTCGATACCTACAACGTCGTCGCTTACCGATGTCTTGATGAAGCTGCTGCCGAGCTTCTTGGCGAACTGCTTTGCGTGGTCGATGTTTGAACATCCCACTGTCAGATACGACAGACGCTCAAGGGCAACCTCTTCGGCATGACAAGGACCGGCAATAGCCGCAATGTTGTCATAAGGAACTTTATATACCTTGTTGAAGTATTCCGAGATTATCAGATTTTCATCGGGAACAATACCTTTGATGGCATTGACGATGAACTTATCCTCAAGGTCTGCCTTCAGTTTCTTAAGGTGGTTCTTGAGGTAGGGTGATGGTGTGACAAACACCAGAATGTCACTCTCTTTTACAACCTTGTTGATGTCCGATGAGAAATTGATTCTGTTGGTATCGAACTTCACCGATGATAGATAAGCCGGGTTGTGTCCCAAACGTTTGAAATCTTCAATACGGTCGTCGCGTCTGATATACCAGTTTATGGATTCGACATTGTTGAGCAGAATCTTGGCTATTGCCGTTGCCCAACTGCCACCACCCATAATGGCAACCTGTTTGTTGGAAAGTTCCATAATATTGTATTTTAGTGTTATCCGAGTTTTTCAATCCATGCTGCAACATCATTTACCGATGGTACGGTGTAGCCAAGTTTGAACTTCTTGTTTATACCGCCAATCTCCATCTGTATCTTCTGTGCGTTGCCGCCCTTAAGGTCGTTTACAAGGTTGTAGCCTGCCTTGTGCAATACGGGTACCCACTCTTCGGGAACACCAATTACTGCAAATGCCGCTGCGTTGTCCTTGGGCACCTTCTTCTCGGGGCGCATCTGTGGGAAGAACAAAACCTCCTGGATTGTTGTCTGTCCTGTCATGAGCATTGCAAGACGGTCCATACCGATACCCATACCCGATGTAGGAGGCATACCATACTCGAGTGCGCGTACAAAGTCCTTGTCGATGAACATAGCCTCGTCGTCGCCCTTCTCGCTAAGACGCAACTGCTCCTGGAAACGTTCTGCCTGGTCGATTGGGTCATTCAGCTCGCTGTATGCGTTGCAAAGTTCCTTTCCGTTTACCATAAGCTCGAAACGCTCGGTGAGGTCGGGGTTCTCGCGGTGACGCTTGCAGAGTGGTGACATCTCGATGGGGTAGTCGGTGATGAATGTAGGCTGTATGTAGTTGCCCTCGCAGAACTCGCCGAATATCTCGTCGATGAGCTTTCCTTTACCCATTGTATCGTCAACTTCGAGCTTCAACTCCTTGCAAATTGCGAAAATCTCTTCTTCGCTCTTGCCGTTTAGGTCGTAGCCTGTGAATTCCTTGATTGAGTCGAGCATTGTAACGCGACGGAACGGAGCCTTGAAGCTGATGATGTTGTCACCTACCTTTACATCGGTAGTACCGTTTACATCAAGAGCAATCTTCTCAAGCATCTGCTCTGTGAAACACATCATCCAGTTGTAGTCCTTGTATGATACATAAATCTCCATACATGTGAACTCGGGGTTGTGTGTGCGGTCCATACCTTCGTTGCGGAAGTTCTTTGAGAACTCATATACGCCCTCAAATCCACCTACGATAAGACGCTTCAAATAAAGCTCGTTTGCAATACGCAAATAGAGAGGAATGTCAAGTGCGTTGTGGTGTGTGATGAACGGACGCGCTGCCGCACCGCCGGGGATTGACTGCAATACCGGTGTCTCAACCTCCATGTATCCTCTTGAGTTGAAGAACTCGCGCATTGAGCTGTAAATCTTGTTGCGCTTGATGAATATTTCCTTTACATCGTCGTTTACAACCAAATCGACATAACGCTGACGGTAACGCAATTCGGGGTCTTCGAACTTGTCGTATGCAACGCCGTCCTTGTATTTTACAATAGGAAGGGGACGGATGCTCTTTGAGAGGAATGTAATCTCCTTTGCGTGTACTGTAACTTCGCCTGTCTGTGTACGGAATACAAAACCTTTGATACCAACAAAGTCACCGATGTCAAGCAAGCGCTTGAAAAGAACGTTATAACCATCCTTGTTTTCACCCGGGCAAATATCGTCGCGTGTGATATATACCTGAATACGTCCTTTTGAGTCCTGAAGCTCAATGAATGATGCCTTACCCATTACACGGCGGCTCATCATACGACCTGCAATGCACACTTCGCGTGGCTCATCCTCGTCCTTGAATTCTGCAAGAATGTCGGTTGAGAAGGCGTTTGTAGGGTATTCTGCTGCGGGATATGGTTCTATGCCCATGTTGCGTAGTTCGGCAAGTGCCTCACGACGTACAATTTCCTGTTCGCTAAGTTCTAAAATGTTCATCTTGTATATTTTTTAATTGTTTTTCTGTTCTATTCTATTGTATTTCCCGGTATTCAGGGTTGTCTGTTCAATTTTGTATTGCTTTTGCAATTATATCAGTTTCTTGAAATAATCGACTGTATATTTCAATCCGTCATCAAGCTTTATGTTCGGTTGCCAGCCGTTTAGCTTTTCATTGGCAAGTGTTATGTCCGGTTTGCGCTGACGCGGGTCGTCCTGAGGCAATGGCTCGAATACAATTTGTGATTTAGAGCCGGTTATCTCTATTACCTTTTCGGCAAGTTCGAGCATTGTGAACTCTCCCGGATTACCAATGTTGACAGGTCCTGTAAAGTCATCGCCGGTCTCCATCATGCGTACCATGCCTTCTACAAGGTCATCGACATACTGGAAACTGCGTGTCTGCTTGCCGTCACCGTATATTGTGATGTTTTCTCCTTTGAGAGCCTGTACAATGAAGTTTGAAACAACACGACCGTCGTTTGCGCTCATGCGCGGACCGTATGTGTTGAATATGCGTATAATCTTTATCTTTACATTATTCTGGCGGTGATAGTCCATAAAGAGTGTCTCAGCGCAACGCTTTCCCTCATCGTAGCACGAACGTATGCCTATGGGATTTACATTACCCCAATAGCTCTCCACCTGTGGGTGTATGATTGGGTCGCCATAGACTTCGCTCGTCGATGCCTGCAATATCTTTGCACCAACGCGCTTTGCCAGGCCCAGCATGTTCATTGAACCGATGACACATGTCTGTATTGTCTTCACCGGGTCGTGCTGGTAGTGTACAGGCGATGCAGGGCAGGCAAGATTGTATATCTCGTCAACCTCGGCTGTGTATGGCTGTGTTATATCGTGGCGTACAAGCTCAAAATGGTCGTTGCCTATGAGATGACGTATATTGTCCTTGCTGCCTGTGAAGTAGTTGTCAAGGCATATTACGTCGTTTCCGTCTTTCAACAGCCTTTCGCATAGATGCGAGCCTATGAATCCTGCTCCTC
>JAGBSZ010000065.1 GCA_017631585.1 Bacteroidaceae bacterium | reverse complement strand
AATATCCACACCATTGTGCAATAGCTTTTTTAATTGCTATTTCTTTTTTATCGTAGGTCAATGCACTTTTTAATATATTTTTTATTTTCCCAATTAGTTGATAACAACATTCATTTGTCGGGAATAAATTTTGACCATCGAAAATCACACCCAAATACTTCATCCTGTCTTGCTTCGGATTTAGAAAAATAGCGGTTTTTGCATCAGAAGAATTTTCTAAAGGATGAATGGTCAATTTTCGATTATCAAATAAATATTTAGCAATCTGCTCCAAAACTAACTTGGCGTTTTCAATGTTGGATACTGAAATAACCATATCATCTGCGTACCGAACCATTTTCCAGCCCTTAGAGATTGCTAACTTATCTAATTCATAAAGATATAAATTACTCAATACTGCTGATATTGGATTTCCTTGCGGTATTCCTCCCTGAGGAAATTTGTCTATGTCACTCTTTTTAAGACTTGAATAATCAATAGTTGGATTAATACCATTGCATATCAAATCTCTTACATAATCGTCTATTGGATACTGTTCCAATAGCTGAACAAGAATAGTCTTATCAATTTCATTAAAGAAATGCTTAATGTCTATTTTCAATAATATATTATTGGGATTATGCATTTTCTTTAGCTGAATCAATGCGTCTCGAGTACTTTTCCCTTTTTGATAAGCATAGCTAATAGAACTAACACCACTTAATAAAGAAGACAAAGAATCAGACAGATAGTCACTTATTGCTTTCAAGACAAGCTTATCACCAATGGTGTTAGGAATAATAAGAGGTCTATTACCCCCATCCTTCTTAGGAATTAGAACAGCTTTCCATTTACCAAAATGATAATTCTCCCTCTGCAGATGTCGCTCTATAACAGCTATTCTTGTTTTGTGATTTTCTGCAAAAGAATTAAGATATGACATAATTTCTTCTCCATTATTCTTTTTCTTTTCATAAAAACCGTTCCACGCTTTATGTAAGTATTTATGCCAATTCATTTTTTTAGAGTCTATAAGTATATTGTTTCCTCATTATCTAAATAACGCCAGATTTATTTAAATAACATCATTCATAATATGTATATTCTATACCTCGTATATCAAGTTCTAAAATTTCACTAATTCTTTCTAAGGTTATTTGTTCTTTAAATTTGACTATTATTTCTTTTTGACATAGTTCGTTGTCAAGAACATCATTTATTTGAACTACAGCATTTATAGCTTCAACGCGTATTGGTAAATCATCAATATACTTTTGAATATCATATATTAATTCAAATGTTTTATAGTAAAAAGCCCGATCTTCACTATATTTACTTTCCCAACCATTGGATGTTCTTCTTCCCCCAAATTTATCAATACCTGAATAATAATTTCCAGATATTATTTTACGATCAAAAGAAACACTAAGTTGTATTTGAGACAACGTAATAGATCCAATACGCCAAGTCACATCACTTTCATCCTCATTCAATTGTCTTGGAGGTATATTATTTTTCCCTTTTACTTCTATTGAATATAAAAATTCTGTTGAAAACTGAACAAAACATAGCTCTCTATAACTACTTCTATCAATATTAATTCTTTCATATTGTTTCCATAGACGAAATGTACTTATTGTAGATGATTGATAAGGAGGCGTATGTATATATTGGGGGATATATACTTTTACCATTGGTTTGGGATGTCCCATTATAATTTCCACTGCTTCACAAACCAATTCAAACCATAAATTCCCGTCCTTTAAAGTGACAATCATTTTGTTCCCAAACAATGATTTTATTGATAAAGGAGAAGTATTTATAGATTGAGGAATATATACTCTTATTTCGTTATTTAATTTTATATCATCTAAAATAAGCTTATGATTGATATTCTCATTCTTATGTTCCCAATATTCGAAACGTGGCTGAATAAAATCATTAACACTATCTATTAATAATGAATTTGCTTTGATATATAATTTTGATTCATCATCTTTAGACACGTATGCTTTATGACACAAAGCACCACACCCAAGCTTTTCAAATATTTGATTTGAAATGATTAAAGTTTTATTAACAATCGACCTCATATTTTATCCAAATGTTTTATATAGGATTTAAATCAAAGCAAAATTACCAAAAAGCCGTAATAATAATCCTTGTACAAGCAAATTATTACAACTTGATAAGCATTTTTGAAATAATTCAGATTTCATTTCTTTTCATTTTCCGTAATTCTGCGTTACTCTGTTGATAAAATAGAATCAATCTGCAATGAATATATTTTATTGATTATAATAAACCCTCATTCTGTATATATACACATTTTTACCTTTTTAACTCTGAGAGGAGTAAATTTTTTACGAAAAAATATTTTTTTATCTATTTTTTTGTATCTTGCAATTGAAAAACAACTAACTATCTAAAACCTTTTATTATGAGATGCCAGGTCAACAAGGTACAAAGCCGGAGAGATATCTCCTCTTTGTCAAACGGTGGAGCATTGCAAATGTTCAAGAGATTTTTACTTATATTCGCTGTTGCACTCTTCGGATTCACACTCACAGCAAATGCTCAGGCAAGAAAGAACAAGAAAAATCCATTGGCAGGTCTGTGGCAATATGTTGAGGAAAAGACACTGCCCGACGGACAGAAATCATACATAGGCAAGCAGATATACAAGACAATCACCACTGACAACCGTTACTCTGTGGTGCTGGGAATAAATATTCCGCTAAAGGATGCCGACAGTGAAAAAACAGACTTGAGCACTGTAACCTTCATTACACAAGAGGGAGAAATTGAATTCACATCAGGCAACACTTATCTGGAATATATAAACAAACATTATCTCGACAAGAGCCTTAACAACACAATATCCAATCTGCGTTTCAAGTTCAACGAGAAGAACCCGAACATTCTGTATATTGAATACAATCTTGGAGGAAACGAAGATGGTGAATGGATAAGCGAAGTTTGGCTGAAAGTATTGCCTTACGGTTATTAAACAAGATAAATGAAAAATGGCGACATTTGTCGCCATTTTTCATTTATCTTATCATACGCAACTTTACTAACATCTCCGCATCAAGTTCAGCAGTAATGCTTCCCTGACGACGGGAACGGCATTTGCCCATTGTCATTCCATAGGGGTTGAGTATAACACTGTGACCTTTATATGTTCCATAATCATCAGCCCCCACTCTGTTGCTTGCAGCCACATAGCAGGCATTCTCTATTGCACGCGCGCGGACAAGTGTGTCCCATGCAAGCAGACGGCTGTCGGGAAAATTAGCGGAAATCAAAAGCACATCATATTCTCCTCTGTTATACAGAAAAACCGGAAAACGCAAATCATAGCATATTGCGGGACGGAAGCGTACTCCTCTCCACTCCCATACAACTTTACCCGGACCCGGTTCAAAAACCTTATCTTCACCGCTGTATTCAAAGAGGTTATGCTTGTCATACTGCCCCATAATACCATCCGGGGTGATGAAATACATACGGTTGTAGTACTTTCCGCACTCATGTGTCATCACAGGTACAACCATTGCCGCATCGTACTCTATCGCTAGTCTCTTCATCAATTGCACGGTTTCGCCTTCTACCTCTTCGGCAATCCCCTTAGGCTGCATGCAGAATCCGGTTGAACACATCTCAGGAAAAAGATACAAATCGGCACGTTTGGCGTTGGCGACAAGCCTCTCGAGGCGTTTAATGTTTGTAGCAACATCTTTCCAGGCAATATCCTGTTGAATTACGGTAATTTTCATATTCAATCTTCAATTATATGCAAAACGGGGTGTCATAATACAAATTATAACACCCCATTAATCCTATCGGTTATTTATGAGTACATGAATCTCTTGATACTCTGCTTTGGAGTCTTCTCAAAAGCCTCACGGCGTATTTCGGTATAACCGATTTTGCTGTATGCTGCAAGTTCTGCATTAAGAGCCAAGACATTCTCATCAACCATCTTCTGCAACTCCTCGTCACTGATACCCGCCTTTTGGGCTCCATCGAAGTCGGCTACCACAAGTGCCACAACGGCATTCTTGCGACCTACAACAAGCGACTCAACGACATAAGGAAGGTTGTTTATCTTATCCTCAATTTCCTCGGGATAGATATTCTGTCCGCTACCGGTAAGAATCATATTCTTGCAGCGTCCTTTAATAAAGAGGTTCGCCTTATTGTCGAATACACCCATATCACCGGTACGCAACCAACCGTCGCTTGTGAAAGCAGCCTTTGTAGCCTCTTCGTTATTGTAGTATCCGAGCATCACTGCATCACCCTTTACCTGAATTTCACCAAGTACACGACGTGGATTGGCTGAATCGATACGTATTTCTATCGGATGAGCATTTGTACCGCATGAATATTTTACATACTCGCTCTTGTCACGATATGAGATAAGCGGACCACACTCTGTCATACCATAACCTACTACGTATGGGAACTTCATTCTCTTGAGCAAATCTTCTACCTCACGGTTAAGTGCGGCACCTCCGATAATAAGACCTGTTGTAAAACCATTACCGAATGCGCTGAGCAACGATTTGCGTATCTTATTAAGAACAATTCTATCCAATCCCGGTATCTTGAGCAACAACTTGGCAGGGAATGTACGTGTTGCAGGGAATACCTTTGACTTGAATATCTTTTCAATTACCATAGGTACTGTAAGGAACATGAAAGGTTTCACCGCGGCAAGACCGCCAAGCAGACGTGCCGGTGTAGGCTTGCCTGGCATTACATGAACATGGCAACCGCTCGCCAACGGAAATATTACGTCAAATGTCTGACCAAACATGTGTGCCATAGGAAGAATGGCGAAGATGTGACCACCGACGCAGGTTGGTATCTCACGGAAACCGAATTCAAGGTTAACCGACAACGAACGCGCAGGAAGAACAACACCCTTTGATGTTGCACTTGTTGTTCCAGAAGTAAAGCTAATCTCCACAGGAGCATTCATATCACGCTCCTCCTTATAGTAATTTATACTCTTCGATGTCAAACCTTTTGGATGGCGTGCAGAGAGCAAATCGTTCATATTTTCGTGAACCTTAGCCAATTTTCCGGTTGTATCACGCAATACAGATATATCTTTGATATTCAATACACCCGCAAAATTCTTTGTCTTCTCCAACTGCTCATAAAGTTCGGGAGTAGCATTCATTGCGTTGAAAGCCACATCGTCAATAATCAACATCTTACACTCCGAGAACGAAGCTAGTTCTGCTACTGCAGCAGGCAAGAAATCAGGCAAGAAAGGCACTGTTACAGCATCGTATGTCAGTGTGGCAAAATAAGCAATACACCACTCAGCCGAGTTGCGCGCATATATAGCAATTTTATCACCTTTCTTTATTCCGGCCTCTTCAAACAGAATGTGATACTTTTCCATACCTTCAGCCATTTGACCGTAGGTATATGTCTCTTTACCAAAGTTTGTAACTGCCGGCAAATCCCAATGTTTCTTTACAGAATCATTAAAGTAGCTTATAAAATGTCTCATATTATATTAATTTAGTTCATAATCTTTGCCATGTTTTATCTGTCTGCAAATAAAACTTTGCGAAAATATGTAATTTTTCTCAAACAACAAGCATCTTTTGCACAAATTAACTCAAAATGTGCAATTTTTCATCTGAACAAAGTTGAAGAACAAAAGAATTTTAACATTAATTCACAATAAGACTTGAAAAATCCCCTTATTTTGCGAAGATAACCATTCTGCATAAAAAATGCACGCCTAAGCGTGCATTTTTTATTTAAAAGAATATTGATATTACTTGTACATGAATCTCTTGATACTCAATTTTGGAGTTTTCTCAAACGGTTCGTTCTTTATTTCGCAAACTGTCAACTTGCTATAAACAGGAAGTTTCGCGTTGAGTGCAGAAATATTCTCTTCCATAACCTTCTGCAGTTCATCAGGAGAAAGACCTGCCTCTTTAACAGCATCGGGGTTGGGAACAATGAGAGCAACCAAACCATGCTTGCGACCGATAACCAAAGACTCTGCAACCATTGGCAATTGATTTACAAGGTCTTCTATCTCCTCAGGATAAACATTCTGACCGTTTGCAGTAAGAATCATATTCTTGCAACGTCCCTTGATGAATATATTTTCGTGCTTGTCCATAAGACCCATATCACCGGTCTTCAACCAGCCATCGCTTGTGAATGTAGCTCTTGTTGCCTCAGGATTCTTGTAATAGCCATCCATAACAGATGCACCCTTTGCCTGAATCTCACCGGGTATCTTTGACGGATTGCTTGAATCGATACGTATCTCGACACCGGGATGCGCTACAGCACCACATGAACGCATAACAAAATCCTGCCATCTCTTGTAACTCAAAAGAGGTCCGCACTCTGTCATACCATAACCTACGCTATAAGGAAGTCTTATTTTCTTCATTACCTTCTCAACCTCCTTGTTCAACGCAGCACCACCGAGGATAATACCACCCTTCTCGATGCAACCACCGAATGTTGCAATAAGTGTTGAACGCACCTTGTTATATATAAGAGTATTGATTCCGGGAATAGCGGTAAGCACTTTCATCACCGGTTTCTGCAATGTCGGCATAACTTTTGCACGGAAAATCTTTTCAATGAGCAAAGGAACAGTAAGGAACATGAAAGGCTTTACTTCGGCAAGAGCCTTGAGCAAACGTTGAGGGATTGGCTTTTCTGTAAAGATGTTAACATGGCAACCGCATGTAAACGGATATACAAAGTCAAATATCTGACCAAAAATATGCGCCAAAGGAAGTATTGACAACAAGCGGTCATTAGCCTCTGCAGGAATATGGTCACGGGCAAACTGCACATTTGACGAAATTGAGCGTGCTGACAACATAACACCCTTAGGAGAACTGCTTGTACCCGATGTGTAGCTGATTACAGCAAGTGCATCGAGGTCGGTTTTCTTATAGTTGATATACTTAGGAGTTACGCCTTTAGGGAAACGCTCTGCAAATGCAGCATCAACTTTTTCATTAATGTACTTGAGCTTATCATTGCAATCCACAAGAACTTTAAGCCCCACAAGATTTACAAGTCCGCAAAAATCAGCGAAACCCTCAAATTGCGGAAGAATATCATCACGCTTGAGACCACCGAAAATTGAATCATCGACCATAAGCAGACGGCTGTCAGAAAGACGTGTAAGGTCGGCAATATTCTGAGGGAGAAAATCTGCAAGCAACGGAACACATACAGCATCGTATGATACCACTGCAAAATATGCAATACCCCACTCAGCCGAGTTACGGGAACAAAGAGCTATTTTATCTCCTTTCTTTATTCCACACTGCTCAAACAACAAGTGCATTCTCTCAATCTCAGCCGCAACTTCACCGTAAGTGAAAGTATTTGCTCCATAATTACTCAAAGCCGGAGAATTCCAATTAGCCTTGATGGATTCATCAACGTAAGACAAAAAGTGTTTCATATCATTATATAATTATTATTAGAATCAATTGTACATAAATCTCTTTATACTCTGTTTTGGAGTTTTCTCAAACGGCTCGTTACGGAATTCACAACGGGCAATGCGGCTGTACTGTGGCAATTTTGCATTCAGTGCAAATATTGATTTCTCAACCGATGCCATAAGCTGTTCATTATTCAGTCCGTTTGCCTTGGCAGCATCGTTGTCAGTCACTATTATTGCAATAATTGCATGATTACGCCCAACAACAAGACTTTCCGAAACATATTCGATGCGATTAATCATATCCTCAATCTCCTCGGGATAAATATTCTGTCCGCTACCTGTAAGAATCATATTCTTGCAACGACCTTTGATGTAAACCGTACCATAACGGTCCTGAGTTCCCATATCTCCGGTCTTCAACCAGCCGTCTTTTGTAAATGAAGCCTTTGTTGCCTCCTCGTTCTTATAATAACCGGTGGTAACAACGGCACCACGTACCTGAATCTCCCCCGGGAATTTCGACGGACGGTCAGAATCTATACGCAATTCAAGATTTCCTTTCACCACACCGCCTCTGCTGTCAATGGATGGATGAGCCGATGCAACATAGCTGATAAGCGGACCGCATTCAGTCATACCATAACCAACCGCATAAGGAATTCTGATTTTCTTCATCACCTTATCGACATCCTTGCTTATAGCGGCACCACCAATGAAGAAACCGGCTTTAGCAAGATTACCACCAAACGTATCGATAATCTTGGAACGAACTTTATTAAGAATAATCCTGCGTACCCCGGGGATAGCCAGAAGTATTCTCATTACAGGCTTTCTTAAAGTTGGAATTACCTTAGAACGGAAAACCTTCTCCACAAGCAACGGCACAGTAAGGAATATAAACGGCTTTACGCTTGCCAATGCTTTCAACAGACGTGCAGGCACAGGTTTTTCTGTAAATATATTTATATGACATCCACAAGAAAAAAGAAAAAGGAAATCGAACGCAAGACCGAATATGTGTGCGAATGGCAGTATTGATAAAGTCTTACCACCCTCTTCTACGGCTATCGGAACAAGTTTGCGCGCTATTTCAACATTTCCTGACAAAGACCTCGCCGACAACATCACACCTTTAGGCGAACTGCTTGTTCCCGATGTATAACTTATTACAGACAAGGCATTTAAATCACCTTTATTCAATTCAACATCATCAGCACTCATGCCGCATGGATAACGTTCATCAAATAGTTTGTCAACAACCTCTTCTTTTACATTATATTTATCAGTGTAACCATCTATTGCATTGTAAGTTACAATATCCACAAGAGCAATAAATCCGTCAATTTCGGCAAATCCACCAACAACACCGTCACGTTGCATTCCTGCAAGAACGCTATTATCAACAAAAAGCAACTTACTATCGGAAGCTTTTGTCAGATTAAGAACATTTTCAGGAAGAAAATCAGAAAGCAGGGGAACAGCAACCGCTTCATACGATGCTATGGCAAGAAAAGCGACGCACCACTCTGCAGAACTTTTTGCACAGATAGCAATATGGTCTCCTTTTTTAATACCACATCGCTCAAATATTATATGCAACTTTGAGATATTTACGGCAACATCAGAATAATTCAGTGTATTGGCACCATAGTTTGTAATAGCCGGCTTGCTCCAGTTATCCTTAATGGCATCTTCTACGTAAGACAAGAAATGTTTCATTTCAAAAAAAACTTTTATTTCATCAATTTGACTGCAAAGTTCGCACTTCATTTTAAATAATGTAATTTTAGGCGATAGAGAGGTTGTTTTATTGGTTAAAATCAAAAATACGTGGTGAAATTTGTTATTTATGGGCGAAATAATATTTACAAAAACTGTATTTTAAAACATATTTCAGAATCTCGCCACTTTTAGTAAAAACAAGTGTATCTTTTGAACAAAAATCATCAAATCCAAATTTTCAATGTATTTT
>JAGBSZ010000064.1 GCA_017631585.1 Bacteroidaceae bacterium | reverse complement strand
TTAATCAGTTCTTTGCGCGATGTTTTTACCTCTCTATTGAATATCTTGAACTCCATTATACTTTTGTTTCAGTTGTTTTTTTATGATAGATATTCCTCACTAATGTTTATGAGCAGCAATATTTTTTAAAAGTCAAAAAGGTTGCTCATGCCGAGCATGCCATTGTGCTCTTTTACATATTCTGCCGCCAACACGGCACCAAGTGCAAAACCTGTGCGGTTGTGTGCATCATGGGTTATCGTTATGGTGTCTGCCGGTGAGTCGTATGTTATGGTGTGTATTCCGGGGACTTCATCGCGACGGATGGCATCAATCTTCAATTCTGTTTCTTTGGGTGCAACGCCGGCAGTGATTGAGCCGTCAGGGTTGGTGAGGTCGCCCATAATCCAATTATCCTTGCGATTGAGATTCTCGAGAATACCTTCGGCAAGGGTAATGGCTGTTCCGCTTGGTGCGTCGAGTTTGTGTATGTGGTGAGTCTCCTCCATCTTTACATCATAAACGGGGAAACGGTCCATTATCTTGGCAAGATACTTGTTCACCGCAGAGAATATTGCTACGCCAAGGCTGAAATTGCTCGACCAAAAGAGGGTTTTTCCCTCCTTTTCGCATTTCTCGCGCATCTCTGCTTCGTGCTGATGATACCAGCCTGTACTGCCGCTGACAACCTTTACGCCTGCATTCATAGCCTGCACGCAATTGTCGTATGCTACATGTGGTGCTGTAAACTCAATGGCAACGTCTGCGCTTGCAAATGCTTCGCCTTTAATGTCGTCGTGATTGTCAACATCTATAATCGATACAATCTCGTGACCTCTCTCAAGGGCAATTTTCTCAATGGTCTTGCCCATTTTTCCGTATCCTATAAGTGCTATTTTCATTTTTTTATCTATTTTGTTGCGAAGATAAGCAAAAAAACAGTTAAAACTTGCAATTTAATTATAAATAACAATACAGGCACCCATACGAGTGCCTGTATCATACAATATTCTGTTTGATATCATCTTTTTATGAACTTTCTACTTAGCCAACGGCGCACAGGTTCATCGTATAGTTTCAAACAGATGAATGCAAGCAGAATGCTTGAAACTACAACAATCAATGCCACTTCCCAACAATCCTGCAAAGTGTAATATTTTTTTTCAATGAGCCATGCATAGAATATGTACATTATTGGGTAATGTACAATGTATAACGGATAGGAAATCTCTCCCAACTGCCTGTTTATTTTTGCGGTTTTTCCACTGCTGATACCGCATGCGCCAACCCAAACTATGAATGGGAATATCGTCGCTATGCAGACAACTTCATAAAGGCTGTTTATGCTTATATTGCCTGCTGACGGTATGTATGGCACGGAGAACAGGGTAATAAGCATTATGCTGCATATCCAGAATGCTCCTTTAATTTTGCGTGGCTTGAATGTACGGGCAAGCAACATACCAATGGTGAATGGGAAGAGCATACGCACGAGTCCGCCCCAGAAGTTTACTTCGTCGATTGTCCATCCTACACCAACCATGTCATATCCCGAAATGTTGCCCACAAAGAACCATGCATGAAGGCATCCTGATATTACGGTAAGGATTGCGAGCATTCTTGTGGATAAACGGCGTATGATAAGTGCGTATAGTATATTACCGATATATTCAAAGAACAGCGACCATGCCGGTCCGTTCAAGGGGAACATCTCCCCGTTGCCACGTACTTCGTATGGCACTCCGGGAACAGCGGGAATCATGAATATTGTAAGCAACATTGCTGTCATAACCCACCCCATAGGCGCGGTAGTGCCGTCCCATTTTTCAAATCCCACAAAAGCAAATGCCATTGTGCCTATTATCGCACCCATCACAAGCATCGGATGCAGACGGATGAGACGACGTTTGAAGAATTGCCAAGTGCTCATTTTTTTCCAACGGTCGTCGTATGCGTAGCTTATTACAAATCCTGACAGGATGAAAAAGAAATCAACGGCGATGTGACCGTGGTTCAATACTCTTATTATTCCATCTCCATCGCCGTTTGTTACCTCAGCAAAAGAGAATCCTTCAAAGAT
>JAGBSZ010000063.1 GCA_017631585.1 Bacteroidaceae bacterium | reverse complement strand
GCTTAGTAAACTGCGCTTTTTCGGGCTTCGCAAGCCTAAAAATAGCTCTTTTTATTCAACTTCTCACAAACGAGGATGACCCTTTAATACTTTTGGGTCATCCTCTCTTTTTTAACTAAAAAGCCGACTGTTTTTTGCTTAATGTTCTTGCTATGAACGTGTGTAGTTGTTAATTTGATAATTAAAATTGTTTGTTTTGTTAATTAATAAGAAAATATCAATAAAAAGTTGTTTAAAATTATGTATCCTCTCTCTTAGTGATTATATTTGTGAAACAGAGCTTTAGAAGGTCTTGATGTTTGTGATATGAAAAAGAATATAATATTTGTTGTCGGTCTCGTTATGGGTATATGTTGCTTTGCGCTGCTGTTGTTGCAGGTATCATATATCAATGCGATGGTTGCAATGCGCAAGGGACATTTCGAGGAGGGTGTAAGACGCGCTCTTTATCAGGTGGCGTATGACCTGGAACTCGAGGAGATGCGTGACTATCTTTCAAAAGATGTCCGTCGCGATATTCTGCGCGGTCAATTGAATGATGACGGTATAAAGTTTGAACATAGTTATGTCACATCTTCCGAAACCGGTGACGTAGTTTCGAAATTTGAATTCAAGACTTTCGTACTTAATCCCCCACATTTCGACAATAAGGCTTTGAGCGCAGAAAAAAACTACTCGGTAGAGGAGGCTCAGAGAGTTGCGCTTGATGTGTTGAGAATGAGATATAAGTATCAGCGCGCATTGCTCGATGAGGTTATATATAACATGCTTTATCAAGCCAACGAAAAGCCACTGAAAAGCAGAATTGATTTTGAACTGCTTGACAAGGCTATAAAGGCTGAGCTGGATAACAACGGCATAGATATGCCATATCATTTCAGGGTGCTTACAGGAAAATTGGATGAGGTGTATCGTTGTCCTGATTTTGAGATGGATAAAAAAGGTGTGACATATACAGAAACTCTGTTTAAGAACGACCCTCCTACGCGTACGGCAATACTTGAAATAACTTTTCCGTCTAAAGTCCTGAACAAATATATTTATGGTTCGGTTAAATTTATGCTTCCTTCCATATTCTTTACATTAGTTTTGTTAATAACTTTTGTAATAACATTGTATATGGTGATAAGGCATAAGAAATTTACCAAAATGAAGAATGATTTCATCAATAATATGACTCATGAGTTCAAGACACCGATATCTACAATATCGCTTGCGGCTCAGATGTTGCAGGACCAGTCGGTTGCCAAGTCTCCGGAGATGTTCGGTAAGCTGTCGGGAGTGATAGCAAGCGAAACCAAGAGACTCCGTTTCCAGGTTGACAAGGTTTTGCAGATGTCTATGTTTGATGATAAGAATACTGCATCGCTCAAGATGAAGGAACTTGATGCCCATGAACTCTTGTCGGGTATCATAAACACCTTTGCGGTGAAGGTGGAGCAGAATGGTGGTGCGATAACCTCTAAGTTTGAAGCCGGAGATCCCTTTATCTATGTCGATGAGATGCATTTCACAAACGTGGTGTTCAATCTTATGGACAATGCCATGAAATACAAACGTCATGATGTGCCTTTGTCGTTGGAGGTATGTACAAAGAATACCGGTGGTAATTTTGTACTTTCCATAAAGGATAACGGCATCGGTATCAGCAAGGATAACCTGAAGAGGATTTTTGATAAATTCTACCGTGTGCATACCGGTAATGTTCACGATGTAAAAGGCTTTGGTCTTGGTCTGGCTTATGTAAAGCAGATGGTTAAGGCGCATCGTGGATCTATACGCGCCGAGAGTGAGCTCGGTGTGGGAACAACATTTATAATTGTATTACCTTTAAAATAATTGATTATGGAAGAGAAACAGAGAATTTTGTTATGCGAAGATGACGAGAACTTGGGTATGTTGTTGCGTGAGTACCTTCAGGCAAAAGGTTATTACGCAGAACTTTGTCCTGATGGCGATGCTGGCTATAAGGCGTTCCTTAAAGGTAAGTTTGATATCTGTGTGTTCGATGTTATGATGCCTATAAAGGATGGCTTTACATTGGCGCAGGAGATTCGTCAGGTAAATACTGAAGTTCCTATTATATTTTTGACAGCAAAGACACTTAACGAGGATATTCTTGAAGGATTCAAGATTGGAGCAGACGATTATATCACCAAGCCGTTCAGTATGGAAGTGCTTGTAGTGCGTATCGAGAATGTGTTGCGTCGCGTATGTGGCAAGAAGAACAGGGAAACTCCATTGTATAAAATCGGTCGTTTTATGTTCGATACACAAAAGCAGGTTCTTACAATAGATGACCAGCAGACAAAACTGACAACAAAGGAGTCTGAGCTGCTCAGCTTGCTCTGCGCTCATCAGAATGAGATTCTGCAGCGTGATTATGCGCTTAAGACCGTGTGGACAGATGATAATTACTTCAATGCGCGAAGCATGGATGTATATATCACAAAACTGCGTAAGCACTTGAGGGCTGACGAATCGATTGAGATTATCAATATCCACGGTAAGGGATATAAACTTATAGCTCCGGCTGCAACAGAAGCTAATTGATTGCAATAATAAAACAAGAAAGCGGGCTGACAAGTGGTCAGCCCGCTTTCCTGTTTTTGCAAAATGAATTATTTCTCCTCAAGGATTTTCTTGTTTGCCATAATGTAGGTAACCAAGCCTACAATCATCAATGCAATAGAACCGAAGTTTACAATGTTCATATTGTTCCAACCCAAGAAGTGGCTGAGGATGATGAGGATTGCGCCAATGATGAAAACTGCAATTCCTGCGATTTTTAATTTACTTGCCATAATATATGTTGTTTTTAGTTATTTCCTATCTGCAAAGAAACACATAATTATTTAGAGAACGAAATTTTTTTATCAAAAACTATATGTTTTTAATCAGATTATTGCCGTCAGGTGTAATTTCTTATTTAAAATATACCGAAATAAGTGATTGTTTTTAAGTTAAAGTCAAATGCTTTGCAAAATCTTTGGCAGTTTTGAAAAATATTCATATCTTTGCACCCGCGTTTAGTAAAACGAATGTTTAACCTATTTATTAATTAAAAATGAATCAATACGAAACCGTTTTCATTTTAACTCCCGTTTTGTCTGATGCTCAGATGAAGGAAGCGGTAGAGAAGTTCAAGGGCATTCTCACTGCTGAAGGAGCTGAGATTGTCAATGAGGAAAACTGGGGCCTTAAGAAACTCGCTTACCCCATTGAGAAGAAGACAACAGGCTTTTATGTAATGTTTGAATTCAATGCAGAGCCTAAGGTAATCTCAAAGTTGGAGCTACAGTATCGTCGCGACGAGCGCGTTATCCGCTCTTTGGTTGTTAAATTGGACAAGTATGCTGCTGAGTATGCTGCCAAGAGAAGAAATTTAAAAGGTAATAAGGAGAATTAATTATGGCACAGACACCTTCAGAAATCAGATATTTGACACCTCCTACCGTTGATGTCAAGAAGAAAAAGTATTGCCGTTTCAAAAAGAACGGTATCAAGTATATCGACTACAAGGATCCCGAATTCTTGAAGAAGTTCTTGAACGAGCAGGGTAAATTGTTGCCACGTCGCATCACAGGTACTTCATTGAAGTTCCAGCGTCGTATTGCTCAAGCTGTTAAGCGTGCACGCCACTTGGCTTTGCTGCCTTTTGTTACTGACATGATGAAATAATAGGAGGAATAATTATGGAGCTTATATTGAAAGAAGACGTAATCAACTTGGGTTACAAAGACGATATCGTTAAGGTAAAGGACGGTTATGGCCGTAATTATTTGATTCCTACAGGCAAAGCTGTTATCGCAACAGAGTCTGCAAAGAAAGTACTTGCAGAGAACTTGCGTCAGCGCGCTCACAAGTTGGCTAAGATTAAGGCTGACGCTGAGGAACTCGCTAAGAAGATGGAGGGTATATCTCTTACTATTGCAACTAAGGTTAGCGCAACAGGTGCTATCTACGGTTCTGTAGGTTCTATTCAGATTGCAGAGGAACTTGCAAAGCTTGGTTTCGAGATCGACCGCAAGATTATTGTTGTTGAGGCTGCTAAGGAAGTTGGTTCTTACACAGCTACTGTTAAACTTCACAAGGAAGTTGCTGTTAAGATTGCTTATACAGTTGTTGCTGAGGCTGAATAATCTTAGAACAGATAAATCAAAAAAATCCAAACCAATGGTTTGGATTTTTTTTTGTTGTTATTTGCGTGAGTTCCAAAAATCAAGATACTGCTTTGCGACTTTGCGTGGCGAGTGGTGTTTATCCACAAATTCAACGCTTTCCTGTTGTAGCTTGGCTACTATCTCTTTGTTCTCAATGAGCCACTTGAGCTTGTTATATACATCATCTTCATTAGGAATAACATTTACCATTGGTCGTAGTTTCTCTTCGTTGAGTATATTGTAACACTCTTCTTCGGCTCCGCCAACGACGATTTTTCCTTTGGATGCGGCAAGCAGGGCATTCATTCCCGGGGAATAGCCGTAAAGCTGGTCAAGCAGAACATCGCAATCATTGACCATTCTTGAATATTCTTCAAAGGGAACATTTTCGGCTTTAAGTATCTCACAATCGTTAGGAAAATCTTTTTCTATTCTCTCTAAGGCGCGTAGCATTATGTCTGTTCCTTTGTATATGCTGCGTGTTCTCTGTATTCCTATGAAGAATCTTAATTTCCTCTCATTTGTATATAGCTTTGCTGCGACATGCTTGTCTGCTTCTATCGGAAAAGGTATATATGTCAGTTTGTCGGTATGCTCGTCGATATATGCTCTGTAGTATTCATACATTCCGGCGATTATTCCGCTGCAGTCGTGGGCTATATATCTGTTGAGTTCTGCTTTGGGGGTGTCAGTCCAATCGGAGGCTTGCTCCCTTGTATAGTCGTTAATGATTGGCTTGTCTCCGATATTGAAGTCGGAATATCTGAATATGTGTGGCTTTCTTGTTCCGGCTTCAACCCAATATGCGTCCATGCCGAATGCGCAAAGGAATATCTTTTTGTTATGCTTTTTCAGAAACCGATATATCGGTTTTATACGTTCTGCCTTTAGTTCGAGGAACATCGGGTTTATAAGCTGTACCACATCATAATTGCGTAGCTTGGGTAGCGTGGCTAATGTTTTCAGCAAAAACATTATGCCTTCGGCTTTGCTGTATGTGGTGCGTGTCAATGATATGTCGCGCTTGTAATTTTTCCAAAAGTCGCCATTGCTTACTACGCAAACCTCGTGCCCAAGGGAGCGAAGTCCTTCGGCAAGTGTCCAATGTACATTGCTGTATTCTCCAATGAGCAGTATCTTCATTTTTTTGCAGGTTTTCTGGATGGTAATATCATTCTTAACAGCATCATTCCAAAGATGTTGTTTGCCATCTTGCGGAATATGCGGTATTTAAGTGAATATCCGGCTTTGCGAAGCGGATATAAGGATATTGGCTCAAATGATTCCTTGCATTTGCTGATTATCTCTTTTGTACTCATACCGGCATACATCATGTTCAATATTGCATCGACGGTGAGCATGTCGAGCTTGTGCGCAATAGCTCTTGCCTGTATTATGTTGCTTTTCCCGTTATTCTCTTCTGAAAAACTGTGTAATCTTTCTATTATGTGTATAAAGTCGGAAATGCGTCTTTTTTCAAACTCTTTTGATTCGTTTGCCGTTGTTGAGCCTTTGCGTATGCAATAGCAGTATAATGTGGCATTGCTGTCGATAAGAGTCTGTGCGTGATAGTGTAGTATAGTGTTGAATTCTTCGTCTTCGTGGAATATGTTTTCCGGGAATCTGATATTTTTCTTTATGGCTAATTCACGCTTGAAGAAATATATGCAAGGGCTTCCGGAGAGATTGTTCTTTTCCATGAAAGTGGCACCGCTTATGGTATTGCTGAATCTTATCTTGCTTTTTCCTTTGGAATGTATCTTCTCCTTCTCTTTTGTTACAAGATATTTATAGCGTAGTATCTGCGGTCTTTCTCTCTTTAGCCTGTCAATGCATTGCTGTATCTCGCCGTTGTCGAGCAGGTAGTCGTCTGCATCGACAAACATTATATACTCTCCGGTAGCATTTTCAATGCCTTTATTGCGTGCGCCACCGGGACCGGAATGGCTGTTTGTGATAAGCTTTATGTTTGTAGCTGCTGCTGTTACCCATGTTGGAGGGGTTGCTGAGGCGTCATCGACAATGATTACTTCGTATTCATTGTCGGGTATTCCTTGAGTGATAATGCTCTGTATGCACCGTTCGAGCATTTCGCGCGGAATGTTATAGTGCGGTATTATTATCGAAAGGAGCATGATTTTGTCAACAGAGTTTTTTCTTCAATAGGCTGAATATGCAACAATGCGCCCTCACTCCGAACAGTGAGAATATTATGTATTTTGCTTTTTGTGCCGGTGGAATGTTCATCTTGAACAATTCATTGATGGCTATTTTCTTCCCCTTCAGCATCTTGCGTGCCCGGGCATATTCTTCCTTTTTACCGTCGCTGCAACGGTGAAGGTCTGTGAGACGGTCGAGGCTGTTCAAAAGGATGTCTTTTGCTTCGTCACGCATCTTGTATGTGTCGTTGACCTTATCGTATAACGATACGGTGTTTTTGTAAAGGAAGTATTGTGATTTGAATGAGTAGCTGGTGCTTATGCTTCCTTCGTTTTTATAGTAATAATAGAATCCGCAATCGGAGTAAAATACATTGTAGGCACTTTCAAACAATGTCGGTGTGATATAAGTGTCTTCAAAAACCTCTCCTTCGGGGAATCTTATGAAATTGAATAGATCGGCACGGTATATCTTGTTGCACGAAAAACAGTGTTCGTATCCTTTGCGTCTTATCCAGTCGGGGAAAATGTCGTTCCCGCTGATTCTTTCCGGCTTGAACGATAATACTTCGCTTTGCGGTGATTCGTAGTTCATCGTTACAGGATACTCCAGAATGTCAATGTCCGGGTTTGAGAGGAGTATGCGCATATTGTAATAATATGTTCCCGATGCAATGGTGTCATCGGCATCAACAAATGTTATATACTCTCCACGTGCCACAGCAATGCCGGCGTTACGTGCCGAGGATAAACCTCCGTTCTTTTTGTGAATTACTTTTACTTTGTCGCACTCCTGGGCAAAACGGTCGCATAGATTTCCGCAACTGTCGGGAGAACCGTCATTTACAAGAATAAGCTCATAGTCAGTATATGTCTGTTGCAAGATGCTCTCTATGCATCTCTGCAGATAGCGTCTTGCCTTATATACCGGAACTATGATGCTTAATTTCATTGTTTGTATTATATCTTTGCCACTAATCGCAAAGATAATAAATAACTGTATATTTTACGATAAATAATGAGAAATTGTTTTGTAATAAATAACACCTTTTGTCTGCATTGGTGATACTTTTTCGGATGTTTTTCATTATCTTCGCAAATACAAAATGGTAAGGCATTGTAATGCTTTTGTTTGGACGCTGTAAATGAATAGAAACACAAAAAATAATAACGCGACAGGAGAGTATGGTCGTGTGGTAAAATATCTTGGGCTTTTGGGTGGAGCGCAAGGTTTCTCTTTGCTCATGAATCTGCTGCGCAACAAAATTTCATCGGGTTTGCTCGGTACTGTAGGCTTTGGTCTCATAGGACTATATAACCGCACCGTGCAGATGTTCAGCGATTTTACGAACATGAGCCTTTCTTTCAGTGCTGTGCGTAAGCTGTCTGACACTTATGAAAATGCGACTTCTGCAGAGATGCTGCATTTTGTTAAGGTTACCCGCAGTATTGCACTGTTGACCGGTATTATAGGACTGTTGCTGTTCCTTATGTTTTCCCCTTTGGTTATAAAACTCTTTGCCGAAGGCGGTGAATATTCCCAATGGTATTTCATAGCCCTTTCCCCGACCTTGCTTTTTATGGCAGTGTCTGGTGGCGAGGTGGCAGTCCTGCGAGGGGCAAGGAGGCTTAATTCTTTGGCTGTATATACGCTTTGGACATCGTTTGTGGCTCTTGTCGTGGCTCTGCCAATGTATTACTTATGGGGTGTTGACGGTATTTTGCCTTCTATTTTGGTTATCGCTCTGTTGCAGATGATAGGTGTGCTTTATCATACGGTTCGTCTATATGCGTATAAGGTTGCTCCGTTCTCGATGCGGTTGTTACGCGACGGTATCGATATGCTTAAACTTGGAGCCGGATATATATATACGACAATCCTTGTTTCATTCTCAACCTGGTTGGTGTATAGTGCTATTTTCAGAATCGGCGGTGACTCGGAATTGGGATTGTTCTCTTCGGGCTATCTGTTGTTGAGTATGTTGCCATCGGTGTTGTTTGCCGCGCTTGATTCGGAATATTATCCACGTCTCTCCGGTGCTTTCGGGAATATCAATGTACGTAATGCAATGGTTAACGAACAGATTGAGGTTCATTCACTTATACAGACCCCGATAATTCTCTCCGTTGTGTTTCTGTTGCCGTTTATATTCCCAATCCTCTATTCAAACGAGTATGTTCCGGCAGTTGCAATGACGCAGGCTGCAATGTTCGGACTTCTTTTTCATGTCCTGACTTATCCTATCTCCTTTATGGCATTGTCAAAGGGTGATGTTGTTGTTTTTATATTGCAGGAGAGTGTATATAACATTGCCAATGTTGTGTTTATTATTGGTGGCTATTACCTTTTTGGACTCAAGGGCGTTGGATTTGCCATATTGCTTGTGAGAATAGTTGATTTTGTTGTAGTATTCTCCATTACATATTTAAGATACGGATTCAGACTGTCGCAATGCTCAAGAAAATATCTGTTTATGAACATGTTTTGTGCATTGATACTCTTCTGTTCAGTATTCTTGTTGAATGGGGTAGTGGCGTGGATATTCTCTTCGATTTCTGTTCTGTTATCCATTATCTTGTCTGTATATTTTCTGGCACACCACGGAGATATATTCAACAAGATTCTGAAACGTCTAAAACTGAAACGTTGATATGAATATAGTATTAAGGAATATCATATTAGTATTCTCTTTTTGTTTGTATGCTCTTGTGGGCTTTGCACAGAAGAAAGAGAGTCTTTTTGTTGCCCCGTTTGATTTTCCGCTCTATCTGAGCGGTAACTTCGGAGAGTTGCGTACCGACCATTTTCATTCAGGCGTTGACTTCAAGACGCAGGGTGTTGTGGGTAAGCATATCAGATGTGTTGCCGATGGCTATATATGTCGTGCATCTGTAACTCCCGGTGGTTACGGTAAGGCTCTTTATGTCATGCACGATAACGGTTATATGACTGTTTATGCTCATCTTGACCGCTTTCCACCGATTGTGGAAAAACGTGTACGAGAACATCAATATAAAAACGAGACGTTCAGTACAAATTTATGGTTTCCAAGGAATGAATTGCGTGTAAAACAGGGAGAATTCCTTGCTTATGCAGGAAACAGCGGTTATTCTTTCGGTCCGCATCTGCATTTTGAAATCAGAGATACAAAAGGTAATGAACTGTACGACCCGATGGAGTTCTATAAGAATAAATTGACTGATACCCGTCCGCCTCGCATTCATGCTGTATCATTATATCCTCAAAGGGGTAAAGGTGTTGTAAATGGCAATCCTGCTTCTTGCGTGTATGATGTCAAAGGTGATACACTTTGCGGTGTTGTCGAGGCATGGGGTGTTGTTGGTTTCGGTGTAAAGGCTTTGGACTACATGGATGGTACAAACAATAAGTATGGAATCAGAAAAATAGAATTGTTTGTCGATGGTAAGAAGTGTTTCAGTTCCGTCATGGATAATTTCTCTTTCAGTGAAGACCTGTTCATAAATTCCTGGATTGATTATGGTCGCATGTATAACGATGGTGAATGGTACCAAAAGTTGTTTGTTGCAGAAAACAATAGATTGAGAGTGTTGGATGCCGATGAGAATGACGGTTGGTTATTGGTGGATGAGGAAAGGGACTATAATATTGAATACCGTTTGAGCGATTATCATGGTAATTCCGCTGTCTGCTCATTTGTGGTGAAAGGAAAACGTTGCGAAATTCCGTTGCCTTCTAAATATACACATGCTCTCTATTGCAATGCCAATAACAGAGCTGAGTATTTCGGCATGCGTCTTGATGTGCCTGCCGGAGTGCTTTTTGAAGATGCGTTCCTGAATGTGCGTTTGCAAAACAGCGATGCAGTTACGTGGCGATATAGTCTTGCAGATACTGTCTATCCTATGCTGAAAGGGGCGAAAATCTCTTTTTGGGTTGGAAACAGACTCTCTGTTGACAAGTCAAAACTTTATATAAGGCATGTTGAACCCGATGACAGTTCCTCGGTTGGCGGAGTGTTTGAGGATGGATGGATTTCTGCAGATATAACGACTCTTGATTGTTACGAAGTTGCAGTTGATACCGTCGCACCTCTGTTGCATCCTCTCAATGAGGAGATGTGGATGACAAAAGGGAAAATAACACTCTCTCTTGAAGAGAACGAAACATCCTTGAAGAATTTCAGAGGTACATTGGACGGTAAATTCATACTCTTTGAATATAACAGCAAGAACAAAGAGTTTACCCTTGATATGAAAAATGAAAAGGTGAACCGGGGAACTCATCAGTTGCATTTTGTGGCAATAGACCGATGTGG
>JAGBSZ010000062.1 GCA_017631585.1 Bacteroidaceae bacterium | reverse complement strand
CCTTTGACGGAACGTATCAATAATTCAAGTTCATCATCAATGAATTTTTTCATTGAAATGTTGCAGTCGATATTTTCTACAGCAATATGTGAGGGGTCAAATCTTTCTTGCAATACTGGAGCTTCGTTGATGTCATAACGGAACTTTCCGTCATATATGAGCATCTGGTTTATGCGTAATGCCAATTTGGGATTGTCTTCGTTATCGTCTTTCTTTAATTTGTCAATGATGAATTGAATGTTGAGTGGCGACTGCGATGTCGTACGATATATCTTTATATCGGGCGAAGCCAAAGCCAAAGTGTTTATCTGTATTCTTTTCTTGAGCAGTTCGTATGGAGATATATGCGCTGTGGCTTCTTTGACAGATACGATTGTATCACCGACGCTGTCTCTCAAGGCGATGTTTTTCAGTATAATTTTATCCAAATGTATTACTCTTATACTTTCTATACCTATGGGTGTTTCAAGCAGTGTTTCGATTTCCGTTGTTATTACGGATGCCAGACGACGTTGTACCGAATCAAGCCTTAGCGACAATGACATCAGGTATATGATTGCCACTATCGCTGATAAAAATATTGCTATGTATTTTAACGGTTTAATAAGGCTGTGTGTTTGGTTATGACTAAAGTCATCATATTTTCTGCGAAGATAGTGAATTTTGCGGAATTTTTCGTCAGATTTTTATTGGAAACTATTCGGTGGATTTGTTTTTTTCTTTGAATTTGGTAAGTTTGGTAATGTATTTGAGGTAAACCTTGAATATCTTCTGCACTCGCTTTGAAAAATATTCAAGCAAGCTTGATATTTTTGCCTTCGGCGAAGTTTAGCTTCGTTCATTGCGTGAGAAAATAAATTTTCTCCCATTCACTTGCGCAACTTTCGCTCGTTTGGCTTTGCCGAATCTGCTTTCGCTCGCTCCAAAATCCAAATAAATTTTGATTTTGCTCGCTTACCCGCAGATTTGTAATACTTTGAGCTAAAGCTCTAAGATCTTCTGCACTCGCTTTGAAAAATATTCAAGCAAGCTTGATATTTCTCGCTCGTTTGTAATATCTTTGCAAATTAATTCCGGAATAAGCTCGTTGGGAGCGAAGCGGTGGTGTAAAATGCGTTAAAGTCATTTGCATGCTGTTTCCCGGTTTAAAGTTTGTCGTGAATAAATATTTTAAAAAATGATAGAAACAATCGTAATACTACTCCTTTCGGTAGTGTTTTTTATTAGCGGAAAAGTGCGTTCCGATATTGTTGCGTTGTGTGCGCTTGTGTCACTGATGCTGCTGGGTATATTGACTCCTGACGAGGCTTTGGAGGGCTTTTCCAGCAATGTGATAATAATGATGGTGGGTCTGTTTGTGGTTGGTGGTGCAATATTTCAGACAGGTCTTGCCAAAATGATAAGTTCCAGACTGATGAAGCTTGCGGGGCATAGCGAGACAAGACTCTTTGTGCTTGTGATGCTTGTAACATCCTTTATGGGTGCTTTTGTCAGCAATACGGGAACTGTGGCAATAATGATTCCTATTGTTGTCAGCATGGCGATGAGTGTCAAGATGAACCCAAGCCGTTTGCTTATGCCTTTGGCATTTGCCAGCAGCATGAGTGGTATGATGACTCTTATCGGTACTCCTCCCAACCTTGTGATTAACGAAGAACTTGTCTCAAACGGTTATCCCGGTCTTGGCTTCTTTACATTCCTGCCGGTAGGTCTCATTTGTGCGGCTGTGGGAACATTGCTCCTGTTGCCGTTGAGTAAAAGATTTCTCTCAAAACCGGGCGCATTGAGCGGTGCAAGTGCAAGCAGTGGCAAGTCTCTTAAGGCATTGGTCAAGGAGTATGGCATATCAAGTAATCTCCATCGTCTGCAGGTAAATTCGGGCTCTTTGGTTGTGGGTAAGATGATTGGTGAACTGGATATACGCAAGAATTACAGCCTTAATATTATTGAGGTTCGTCATATTGAACGTAATCAGCGTAATCCCCTTGTAAAGAATGTGGTGCAGCAGGCTGCTGACTCCGATACTATATTGCGTACCGATGATATCCTTTATATTTCGGGAAGTGAAGCTATTGTAAAGGTCTTTGCAGAGAAGTATAAATTGGAACTTCTTTCTGATACAAACAGTTCTTCTTCGAATGTCCTTGATTTCTACGATATCGGTGTTGCCGAGATTGTTGTAATGTCATCTTCTTCGGTTGTCAATAAGACCATTCGTGAGGTTGAGTTCCGCTCAAAATATAATGTGAGTGTTCTTGGTATATGCCGTAAAAACAAGTATATCCTGCAGGGTATTGCGGATGAGACAATTCATACAGGTGATATCTTGCTTGTACAGGGTACATGGGAGAACATTGCAAGCCTTGAGAAAGAGAGTTCAGAATGGATTGTTGTCGGTCGTCCGCTCGAGGAGGCTGCAAAGGTTACATTGGACTACAAAGCTCCTGTTGCTGCGGCTATAATGTTGGGAATGATTGCGGTTATGGTGTTCGATTTTATACCTGTTGCTCCGGTGACGGCTGTTCTTATCGCAGCGTTGCTTATGGTGCTGACAGGATGTTTCCGTAACGTCGAGGCTGCCTATAAAACAATAAATTGGGAGAGTATAGTACTTATAGCGGCAATGATGCCAATGTCGGTTGCATTGCAGAAGACGGGTGTTTCTGCTTGGATATCAAATGCTCTTGTTGCGAACCTTGGAGATTATAGTCCGATACTGTTGCTTGCGGGAATATATTTCACAACTTCGTTTATGACAATGTTTATAAGCAACACTGCAACAGCTGTGCTTATGGCTCCCATTGCAATGAGCAGTGCCGTGCAGATAGGCGTAAGTCCTGTTCCAATGTTGTTTGCTGTTACATTGGGTGCAAGCCTTTGCTTTGCATCGCCATTCTCTACGCCGCCCAATGCTCTTGTCATGACTGCCGGACAATATAAATTCTCTGACTACATAAAGGTGGGATTGCCTTTGCAGATTATTCTTGGAATAGTGATGATTCTTGTTTTACCGCTATTGTTTCCTTTTTAAAGGCGCAGAATAAAAATAATCTGCCAGAATTGCATGTTTTTTATCTATTATATGTAATTTTGTCAGCAAAACAGTGAAGCGATGGATTTGAAAGAGATACAGGCTGTAAAGCAACAATTCGGTATAATAGGCAATGACCCTGCATTGTTGAGGGCTATTGATACGGCAATTCAGGTTGCCCATACCGATTTGACAGTGCTTGTGACAGGCGAAAGCGGTGTGGGAAAGGAGTTCTTTCCCAAGATAATTCATACAAACAGTGTCCGTAAACACGGTAAATATATTGCTGTGAACTGTGGCGCAATACCGGAAGGTACAATCGACTCGGAACTTTTTGGTCATGTCAAGGGCGCGTTTACCGGTGCAGTAAATGAACGTAAGGGATATTTCAGCGAGGCTGATGGCGGTACAATCTTTCTGGATGAGGTTGCCGAGTTGCCTATGTCAACGCAGGCGCGTCTGTTGCGTGTGCTTGAGAATGGTGAGTTCCTGCGTGTGGGTTCGTCGGATGTTGAAAAGACCGATGTCCGCATTGTCTGTGCTACGAATGTCAATCTTGTTGAGGCTATTGCCGAAGGACGTTTCCGCGAGGATTTGTATTATCGTTTGAACACGGTTCCCATAAATGTTCCACCGTTGCGTAAACGCGGTGAGGATGTGGTGCTGTTGTTTATGAAGTTCTGCATGGATTTTGCGGCAAAATATAAGGTTCCAAAGGTGCAGCTCGATGCAAATGCCAAGGCTGCTATAATGGCGTACTCATGGCCCGGAAACATCAGACAATTGAAGAACATTGCGGAGCAGGTTTCAATACTTGAACTTAACCGTGATGTAAACGGTGAGGTTATGATGCATTACCTGCCAAAGGAGCAAAAGAACAATCTGCCGATGTTTGCCGGACAGGCCGACAAGAAATCCTTTGAAAGCGAGCGCGAGATATTGTACAGTGTCCTGTTTGATATGCGTCGTGATATAACCGAACTGAAAAAACAGCTTGAGAATCTGCGTATGTCGCATCAGGAGCAGGAGTCTCGCATGCCATATTATTCAGGGACACAATTTGCCGATGCGCAGGAATTGCCCGTTGTGCAGCATTCTGTGCAACAGTCATATCAGATTCCTGTGGCGCAGGAACATTTTGAGCCTTCGGGCAGTGTTGTCGATGAGTATGTCGAAGAGACAATGTCGCTTGATGATATGGAAAAGAAAGCTATTCTGCTTGCTCTTGAAAGGAATAAGGGTAAGCGCAGAAACGCGGCAAAGGAACTTAATATATCAGAACGTACTCTGTACCGAAAAATAAAGGAATATGGCATTGAATAAGAGAAACAGAATGCTTATTAAGCTATTGCCGGCATTGTTGTTGCCGCTGGTTGTTGCCTGTACCGTAAGCTATAAGTTTACAGGTGCTTCTATCGATTATACAAAGGTGAAGACAATATCTATGGCGCAATTCCAGAACCGTGCGCCGTATCAGTGGGCTCCTATGGCTACAATGCTGAACGAGGCATTGAACGATGCTTTTGTGCAAAAGACAAAACTTCAGCAGGTTTCACGTAACGGGGATTTGCATCTTGATGGTGAAATCACGGCATATGACCAGTTCAACAAGTCAATATCTTCCGATGGCTATTCATCTTTGGTACAGTTGAAACTGACTGTAAATGTGAGGTTTACCAACAATGTCAACCACGATGATGATTTTGAGCGCAGTTTCAGTGCTACGCGCGATTTCGATGCATCGCAGTCGCTCGATTCGGTGCAGGAAGACCTTGTTACTCAAATGATAGAGGAGATTGTCGATGCCATTTTCAATGCGGCTGTTGCCAATTGGTAATATATTATGGAAAGGCTTTCCTTATACATATCGCATCCTGAAAAATTGAATAGGGATACTCTTTATGAGCTTCGCATGATTGCGCGTAAGTATCCTTATTTTGATGTGGCGCGCCTTTTGATGCTCAAGAATCTCTATCTTCTTCATGATATTGAATTCGGCAAGGAGTTGCGTACTGCCGCTTTGTACCTTAAGAACCGTTTGCCGTTGTTCAATCTTATTTCAGGATATGACGATTTCGGTGCGGAAGAGAAACTTCCGGATGATATATCGGTTGACAGGACTATATCGTTGATTGATGCCTTTCTTGAAACACTGCCGTCTGAAAAGTTGTCCCTTGAAGCGGAGAGTGCCGCGGCTGTCGATTATGTCTCTGCATATCTCAAGGATAAGAATAAAACCGAATCGGTTGTTTCGGCTCCGGCTCTGCGTGGTCAGGACATTATAGATGAATTCCTTGCCAATGGCAATGAGCGTATAACACTTGACTTGGGTGGTGGTGTGGAAGAAGCGGTTACTGCAAGCCCTGAAGCTTGTGAGGAGTCTGTTGCTGAAAATTCTTTCTTTACAGAAACTCTTGCAAATATTTACATAAAACAGGGTAAATATGATAAGGCTCTTGAAATTATTAAGCGATTATGTTTGGAATATCCGAATAAAAATCGTTACTTTGCAGACCAAATAAGATTTTTGGAAAAAATAATAAAATATACAAAAAGAAAATAATATGTATTTGCTTTGTGTTTCACTTATCGTTCTTGTATCGGTATTGATGTGTTTGATAGTTCTTATTCAGAACTCAAAGGGTGGTGGTTTGGCTGCAGGTTTTGCATCATCAAACCAGATTATGGGTGTTAGAAAAACTACAGATTTCCTTGAGAAGGCAACATGGACTCTTGCCGGTCTTATGGTTGTAATAAGCATTCTTGCTGCTTATTCTATTCCTTCTGCAGATGTTGTAGATTCTTTCGATGCTCAGGCTGTTGAAACTTATGAGACAGCTGCCGGCAATGCCGAACTTCCTGTAGAGGAATAAAAATCTTTTAAACATCATAAGTGAGCCGACCTTGTGGTCGGCTTTTTGTGTTTGTTGGTGAATTAACGGCTATGTTGCATATATCTCAAATGTAGTAACCGGTTAATTAAATAAAGTACTCCTTTTATTTGCTCATTTTTGCTTTTTTTTCTTAATTTGCAAAGAATTATGTTTGTATATACGGGGTGTCTGTATATTGGTTTCATGCAATTTTAAAACCTAACTATAATATGAAGAACAAATTAATTTCGATGCTGTCATTGCTGTTGCTCTCTGTTGTTGCTACAGCGCAGGTGGTACTGCCTGCAGACGGCAATGTCTATCGTCTTGTGAATGTTGCTACCGGTAAGGCTGTGACAAATGGTGATAATTCTGCTCACAACACCTATTTGTCTGTGGCTGATGTGAACGAAGCATCCAAAGGTCAGGAGTGGAGCTTTGTATCGCTTTCTGCAAAGGAACCGATATATACTCTCTATAATATCAATGCCGGTCAGGCTGCTGATATGGCGTGGAGCTCGGGAACTCCGGGCAAATTATTGCAGTGGGAGGGTACATGTACCGATAATCAGGCTTTCTATGTAAATGTTCTTGACGAGAATGCCGGTTTGGTTCAGCTTCTTTACAAAAACGACCATTCATATGTTTTGCAGGTTCAGGGCGACGGCTCGTTGAAAGTTGTAGAGGGTGCTGCCGGTGAATCAACACACTTCCGCTTGCAGTATGTAAAAAATGAGAAGGTTAATTATCTCCCCGTTGCAGGTCGCTATTTTATCATTCGTGAGAAAACAAGCGGAATGGCATTGAATACACGTGGTAATAATGCCAATAATGCCAGAATATATATCGATAATTATAACGATGCTCAGAAGCAGAATTTTATATGGCAATTGCGTCGCAATGCTCCTGAAGTAGAGTATTGCCAGCTATACGGTCCTTATTTTAGCAAGGCTATCGATGTTGCTCTTGAAGGTGTTAAATATCCATTGCTTTGGGACCCCTCATACAGCAATGCGAACCAGCAATTGCAGTTTGTTCCGGTTGATGGCGAAAAAGGTGTTTATCGTATAAATTCAAAGGCAAAAAACTCTTGGCATGGATTAAAAGCTAATGGTTCAGTGCTTTCAATGGTTCAGGACTATGCCGGTGGTTCTCTTTTCGTGCTTGAGGCTGTTGCTCCCGATGATGTTCCTATGCCTAATGTGTGGGAGGATGAAACATTCTTTGGAGAGAACAAGGAACCTGGTCATGCAACTTATATGCCTTATGCTTCTGTTGCAGATATGAAAGCCGATGCGCGCTATGAATTCCCTTGGCTGGAGGCTGAAAATGCAGAATATCAAAGTCTTAACGGAACCTGGAAACTGAACTGGGTTGAAACAACCGCTGAGCGTCCTGGAAAGGATGATTTCTGGGGTGATAATGTCGATGTCTCAAAGTGGGATGAGATAGCCGTGCCTTCATGTCTTGAAATGAATGGTTATGGCGATCCGTTGTACATCAACGTGAACTATCCGTTCAACAATAATCCTCCGATGATTGAGATGAAGAACGGTTTGCTTAACTCGGTAGCTTCTTATCGTCGTGATTTTGATATTCCTGCCGATTGGAGTGCCAAGAATGTGTTCCTGCATTTTGATGGTATCTATGGTGCCGCGTTTGTGTGGGTAAACGGTAATTATGTAGGTTATACACAGAGTGGCAACAATGATGCGGAGTTCGATGTAACAAAGTATCTGCGTGAAACAAATAATAATGTATGCGTACAGGTGATACGTTGGAGTGATGCATCTTATCTCGAAGGTCAGGATATGTGGCACATGAGCGGTATCCATCGCGATGTGTATCTGTTCGCAACTCCAAAGGCATTTGTCCGTGACCACTATATAACATCGGAGCTTGACGCTTCTGCCGGTTATGCAAGCGGCAGAATGAATGTAGAACTGTCTATGGATAACCGTTCCGGAGCTGCTGTGAATAAGAAGGTTCAGGTATCTCTTGTTGCTCCCGATGGCACAGCTGTGGCTAACAAGGAGATTGATGTTGAATTTGCTCTTGGCGAAAAATCAGCTACAAAGAATGTCGCATTTGAAAATCTTTCAGGTTTGCAGGCTTGGACCGCTGAAACACCTAATCTTTACACAGTTATTGTAGCTCAAAAGGATGCTGCCGGCAATGAGGAACATGTATTCTCTACAAAGTACGGTTTCCGTCACATTGAGATAAAGAACGGTCTTGTATATATAAATGGCGAGAAGGTAATCTTTAAGGGTGCCAACTTGCAGGATACTCATCCTGTAACAGGTCGTTCGGTTGATGTTGAGACAATGCTTACTGACGTGAAGATGATGAAGCAGGCAAATATGAATACTGTTCGTACAAGCCACTATCCGCGTCAGGCAAAGATGAATGCAATGTTCGACTATTATGGTCTTTACTGTATGGATGAGGCCGATCTGGAATGTCATTACAGCTGGGAAATCGGTAAAGAGAATGGTGGTATAACCAATGAAGATAGCTGGAGAGCGCAATATATCGACCGAACAGAGCGTATGGTTTATCGTGACCGTAATTTCCCGTCAATAATTTTCTGGTCACTTGGTAACGAGAGTGGTGGCGGTAAGAACTTCCAGCATACTTATGCAGCAGTGCGTGCTCTCGACCCACGTCCTATCCATTATGAGGGTGCGTCGCGTGCCGGAACAGCTCATTCTGATATCTATTCCGAGATGTATCCAACCTTGACAGATGCCAACATACATGCCAATTACAATTCAAAAGGACAGCCATACTTCATGTGTGAATATGCTCATGCCATGGGTAATGCAGTGGGTAACCTGCAGGAGTATTGGGATTTGATTGAAAGTAGCAAATATGGTATCGGTGGTTGTATATGGGACTGGGTTGATCAGTCGATATATGACTCAAAGGATATCAAAAACGGCGAATTCGAGGTTAACGGCATGAATAAATATCGCACCGGATTCGATTATCCGGGTCCTCACCAGGGTAACTTTGTAAATAATGGTCTTATAGCAGCTGACCGTGCATGGAGCCCTGAGCTTACCAATGTAAAATATGTATATCAGTATGTGAAGTTCGTATCTTACGATGCTTCAGCACGTAAGGTGACAATAAAGAATGACTATGACTTTATTTCTCTTGACAAGTTCTATTTGAGATATTCTGTTCTTGTCGATGGAGAGGTTGTAGAGACAGCCAAGGTTGATATGCCTTCGGCTAAGCCGGGTGAAACCGTTGAAGTGACTGTTCCTTATACAACAGCGGATGTTGAGGGTAAGGAGGTGATGCTTAATGTCGAATTGTGTTACAAGGATGAACAAAGCTGGGTTAATGCCGACTATGCCATTGCTACAAAGCAATATACTCTTGTAGAGCGTAACCTTTCTGCGTTTGCCATGAACGGCAACGAGGAGATAACTCTTGAAAAGAGCTCTGACGGTTATGTTGTGAAAAGTTCGGCTATGGAGATGTCATTTGCATCAAATGGTACAATGCGTTCATGGGTTGTAAACGGCAAGTCGTTGATTAACGTCGGTCCTGAGTATGACAATTATCGTTGGGTGGAGAATGACAAACCGACAGAATCGCTCAGTGAGTATAACGAGAAAAACGGTATTACTTCGAAATCTGCGACATTTACTCTCAGTGAGGATAAAAAGCATGTCAATGTTGTTGTGGATGCAAGCGGTTGGTTCTGTAATTACAAGTTTACTTATACAATATCTGCCGATGGCTCAATGCTTTTGGATACATGGTACAAGGTTGTTCCAAAAGATGCTCGTCGCATTGGTTTGTCAGTAGTGTTCCCAAAGAACTTCGAGCAGGTTGAGTATTATGCATACGGTCCATATGAGAACTATGTCGATCGCAGGGGCGGTTCTATGCTTGGACGTTATTATACAACCGTGAGAGATATGTTTGAGCCACATCCGATGCCACAGAGTATGGCTAACCGAGAAGGTTTGCGCGATTTGTTACTCTTTGATTCAGAAGAGGGATATGGTGTCAAGGTGCAGACACGCGGTGATGTTGCATTCTCTTTGTTGCACTACAGCGATGTTCAGTTGAAGAATGCTAACCATATATGGGAACTTAATGAAGGTGATGTATATGCTCACTTTGATTGCGCTCAAAAGGGTATAGGTAACGGTAGCTGTGGTAATGTGGTTACACTCGACAAATATCTTATCCCACAAGGTGCAGAATACAGTTGCTCGTTGTTGTTTACTCCGGTAAATGAAATTGAAAGCGGTGTTGAGAATGTGTCGGAGAATGTACTTCGTTTCAAAGTTGTCGATGGAACTCTTGTTTGCGAGGGTGCTTTGGAGTATGGTGCAACTGTATCGCTCTACAACATGGGTGGAGTGCTTGTTTCCTCTGTTGTTGCAGTGTCTGATTCAGTAACATTGCCTGTAACAGGTCAGCCACATGGTTCATACGTAGTTGTTGTGAACTCAGGCAAGAAACAAAATGTCTATAAGGTGCTGTTGTAAGCCTGTTTTTTGAGATAATTTACTTTTTTGCAAAAAAAAGTCAAAAAAAAGGTAAAATATTAATATTTAAGTAGTACCTTTGCAAAAAATTTGAAAAGAGGCCGCCGAAACGCTATAAAGGGAGTAGGTGATATTTTAAACTTTTAATATTGTTATGAAGAAATTTTTCTATGTAGCAGTTGTGGCTCTTGCTTTGACAGCATGTGGTAAGGCTGAGAAAGAGGTAACTAACGCAACAGACATCGTTCCTGCTGCAGCAACTGAGGTTCTTCCTGCAGCTGCTCCAGTTCCAGGTCTTGGCAAGG
This sequence comes from Bacteroidaceae bacterium, assembly GCA_017631585.1. Classification (GTDB taxonomy): domain Bacteria; phylum Bacteroidota; class Bacteroidia; order Bacteroidales; family Bacteroidaceae; genus HGM04593. The sequence goes on along the minus strand of JAGBSZ010000062.1, from coordinate 7,437 downwards.
TTGCTACTGATGTAACTCCTGCTGAGTAAGAAGCCGTTGATTAAGAAGTTTAGAAGATTGTCAATCTACTGTCTTTGACAGAGATTGACACCTATACTTCTTTGAGATGAAAAAACGCCGTAAGGCATTTCGATAAAAACAAACAAGTTGTTAAAGCAACTTGTTTGTTTTTATTCGTTTTATTTGGTAGCAGTTCTTCTCTATTTCGAAAAAAGATACTATTTTCGCGGAGATTTGGTTAAGTGGCGACATAACGCTTGTCTCACAAAGTATATGAGTCCAAATAATATTGCAAATGATAGACAAGACTGTATTTAAAGATAAGAAAGCGATATATTATACCCTTGGTTGCAAATTGAACTTCTCTGAAACGGCAACCATAGAACGTCAACTTCAGGAAGCCGGAATACGTACTGCTAAACGAGGTGAAAAGGCTGATATATGTATAGTGAACAGCTGTGCAGTAACACAGGAGGCTGAAAAGAAATGCCGTCAGGCAATCCATAAGCTTGTTCGCCAGAATCCCGGAGCATATATTGTTGTTACCGGTTGTTATGCCCAGCTCTCGGCAGAAAAACTTTCTAAGGAATTGGGGGTGGATGTGGTGCTTGGTATTGACAAGAAGGGTGATGTCCTTGAATATCTTGGCAATCTCGAAAAGCATGAGGATGGTGGTGAGTGGTTTGCACGCCCCACAAAGGATGTGCGTAACTTTGTCCATTCATGTTCACGTGGTGACCGTACACGATATTTTTTGAAGGTGCAGGACGGATGTGACTATTTCTGTACATACTGTACCATTCCTTTTGCACGCGGACGTAGCCGCAATCCAAAAATAGAGGAACTCATAGCCCAGGCACAGATGGCTGCTTCGGAGGGTGGAAAGGAGATTGTAATCACAGGTGTGAATATCGGTGACTTCGGTAAATCTACCGGTGAATCGTTTGTGTCTCTTGTAAAAGCATTGGATGGGGTAGAGGGAATATCCCGTTATCGTATATCATCAATCGAGCCCAATCTGCTCACCGATGAGATAATAGAATATGTGTCGCACTCACGCGCTTTTATGCCTCATTTCCATATTCCTTTGCAGGCAGGAAGCGACGAGGTGCTTAAACTCATGCACCGTCGCTATGATACCGCGCTTTTTGCATCCAAGATAGCAAAGGTGCGCGAAGTGATGCCCGATGCTTTCATTGGTGTGGATGTTATTGTTGGTACACGCGGTGAGAGCGAAGAACTCTTTGAACAGGCATATAATTTCATCAAAGGACTTGATATATCGCAACTGCATGTTTTCAGCTATTCGGAACGCCCCGGTACGCAGGCTTTGAAAATAGATGGAGCAGTATCTCCTGCCGAGAAGCATCGTCGCAGTCAGTTGCTCATAGCCTTAAGCGAGGAAAAACGTATTGCATTCTATGAACGTCATATAGGAAAAGAGGCTGTTGTACTCTTTGAAAAGCCCCGTTCCGGTATGCCGGTAGGCGGTTTTACAGCCAATTACATAAGAGTGGAGACCGCTCCTGATGCAAAGCTTGTAAACAGGCTTGTGCGCGTAAGACTCGGAGGGTTCAACGAAGACAAATCAGCCTTGGTTGCCGAAGAAATTTTGGGTTTTGCCGATTAACCGATGAAAAAGATAGCAGTTGTAATATTGAATTATAACGGTGCTTCCATGCTTGAGAAGTTCCTGCCTTCTGTTGTGGCTTTTTCTCCCGAGGCTTATGTTATAGTTGCAGACAACGCTTCAAATGATAATTCGGTAGATTTGCTTGTTGATAAATTCCCATCAGTGCCAATAATCCGCCTCGACCGTAACTACGGCTTTGCTGATGGTTACAACAAGGCACTTGCGCAAGTTGAGGCGGAATACTATATGCTTCTGAACTCCGATGTGGAGGTTACAGAGGGGTGGTTGTCCCCTTTGTTGTCGTTTATGGAAGCCAACAGCAATGTCGTTGCATGCCAGCCTAAGTTGCTCGATTATAAGAACAAAGCTTTTTTTGAATATGCCGGTGCCGCAGGTGGTTTTATCGACCGCTACGGCTATCCCTATTGCCGTGGACGTATATTCGACACTGTGGAGAAGGATTGCGGACAGTACAACGATGCGTATCCTGTTTTTTGGGCAACGGGTGCGGCGTTGATGGTGCGCAGCAAGGATTATTGGGCTGCGGGTGGGCTTGACGGACGTTTTTTTGCACACATGGAGGAGGTTGATTTGTGCTGGCGTTTGAAATCGCGCGGTGGTGAAATATATTGCGTTCCGCAGAGCGAAGTATATCATGTGGGTGGTGCTACATTGGACAAGAGCAACCCGCGTAAGACATTCCTCAATTTTCGCAATAATCTGTTGATGCTCTATAAAAATCTTCCTGAGAACGAACTGTGCCACGTTATGACCGTACGTGCTGTTCTTGACTATGTTGCTGCATTTAAGTTCCTTCTGGCAGGTAATATAGGTGATTTCAAGGCTGTGTTGTCGGCACGTAAGGAGTATAAACGCATGCGTGGAAATTATGCCGGTGCGCGTAAGGAAAATATAAAGGAAACAGTAGTGCAGAAGCCGTCGGGCAGAGGCTCCTTTATGTTGCTATGGCAGTACTACGTGTGTCGAAGAAAATATTTTAATCAATTGAAAAGATAGTTTTTTATGGAAACTGCATTATATCTTCTGCCTGTAACTTTGGGCGATACACCATTGGGTAATGTCCTTCCGCAATATAATAGCGAAATTATATCCGGGATACGTCATTTTATTGTTGAGGATGTACGTTCCGCACGCCGTTTCTTGCGTAAGGTCGATCCGCAATTCGATATCGACGGCTCTATGTTTTACGAGCTGAACAAGCATACCGCTCCCGAGGTTGTAGCCGGTTATCTTAAGCCTTTGCAGAGCGGTAAGCCTATGGGTGTCATTTCCGAAGCAGGGTGCCCTGCTGTTGCCGACCCGGGTGCCGATGTGGTGGCAATAGCGCAACGTAAAGGGTTGAAGGTTGTGCCATTGGTAGGTCCGTCAAGCATAATCCTTTCAGTCATGGCTTCTGGCTTCAACGGACAGAGTTTCGCCTTTAACGGATATTTGCCTATCAAGTCCGATGAGCGTGCGAAAAAACTTCGTCAGCTTGAACAGCGCATATATAGCGAGGACCAGACGCAACTGTTCATTGAAACGCCATACCGCAATGGCAAGATGCTTGAAGATATTTTGGCAAATTGTCGTCCTCAAACAAAACTTTGTATAGCTGCGAATCTTACCTGTGCCGATGAATATGTGCAGACGCGTACCGTAAAGGAGTGGAAAGGTCGCGTTCCTGATTTGAGCAAAGTACCTTGTATATTTTTATTGTACAAATAAGGTTTATAATATAATGACCTCGACCTTGGCTAAGGTCGAGGTCATTATATTATAAAATCCCTATTCTTTTCTTTTCAGCAGTTCCTGCAGTTTGAACATCTCGTCGCGGTATTGTGCCGCTTCGATGAATTCCATCTTGTCCGCTGCCTCCTGCATCAGGCGGCGTGTGCGTTCGATGCTCTTCTTCAGTTGTTCTGCGCTCATGTATTCCACTATAGGGTCGCATGCAATGGCTTGTTGAGTCTCTTCGTTGTAATATCTCTTGTTGCCGCGTTTCTCTTCCTTCTCTTTTCTTTCCAGGGCAAGTGCGTTTGTAATCTCTTTCTTTATCTGAGTAGGTGTTATGCCGTTCTCTTCGTTGTAGCGCATCTGCTTTTCCCTGCGTCGGCTTGTCTCGTCCATGGTGCGTTTCATGCTCTCTGTTATGTTGTCGGCATAGAAAATGACAAGTCCGTTCACGTTTCGTGCGGCGCGTCCGGCAGTCTGTGTAAGTGAACGGTGACTGCGCAGGAATCCCTCTTTGTCGGCATCGAGTATCGCAACAAGTGATACTTCGGGCAGGTCAAGACCTTCGCGCAAAAGGTTCACGCCAATGAGTACGTCGTATAGTCCTTCGCGCAGGTCAGTCATTATCTGTATGCGCTCAAGGGTATCTACGTCGCTGTGTATGTAGTTGCATCTTACGCCGTTGCGTTGCAGGTATTCGGTCAGCTCTTCTGCCATTCGCTTGGTCAGTGTGGTGACAAGGACACGTTCTTCGCGTTCCACGCGCAGTTGAATCTCTTCCATCAGGTCATCCACCTGGTTGGCGATAGGGCGCACTTCTATTATCGGGTCAAGCAATCCTGTGGGGCGTATCACCTGTTCCACTACAACTCCTTCGCTCTTCTCCAGTTCATAATCAGCCGGGGTGGCACTTACATATATTGTTTGCGGAGTAAGGGATTCAAATTCATCGAATTTCAGCGGTCGGTTGTCAAATGCGGCAGGCAATCGGAATCCGAACTCTACAAGATTCTTCTTGCGGGCACGGTCGCCACCATACATGGCATGTATCTGTGGCACACTAACGTGGCTCTCGTCGATAATCAGCAGAAAATCCTTTGGGAAAAAATCAAGCAGACAATATGGGCGTGTTCCGGCTTCGCGTCCGTCGAAATAACGTGAATAGTTCTCTATGCCTGAGCAGTGTCCCAATTCGCGCAGCATTTCAATATCGTATGTGACGCGCTCATGCAGCCTCTTTGCTTCGAGTGGTTTGCCTATCTCGCGGAAATAGTCTTCGCGGTCGGCAAGGTCCTTCTCAATTTCGTATATGGCTCGCAGAGTACTCTCTTTTGTCGTCATAAAGAGGTTTGCCGGGTATATCCTGTAGTCGTCGAATGTTGCTATGCGCACTCCGGTCGTATTGTCTATCTCCTCAATGCCGTCTATGTCATCGTCCCAGAATGTTATGCGCAGTACATGGTCGCTGTATGCAAGGCTCACCTCCACGGTGTCACCTTTTACGCGGAAGTTTCCACGTTCAAGGTTTATGTCGTTGCGTGTGTAGAGGCTTCCTACAAGTTTGCGCAGGAATACATTGCGGTCAATCTTTTGCCCCACTTTTATTTCTATTACATTGTTGTAGAAGTCACTCGGGTTACCCATGCCGTATATGCATGAGACCGATGAAATGACAACTACATCCTTTCTGCCCGAAAGCAGTGCCGATGTGGCAGCAAGACGCAGTTTATCAATCTCATCGTTTATGGCAAGGTCTTTCTCAATGTATGTGTCGCTTGAGGGAATGTATGCCTCGGGCTGATAGTAGTCGTAGTATGAAACATAGTACTCTACAGCGTTGTTGGGGAAAAATCCCTTGAACTCATTGTATAGCTGTGCCGCAAGAGTCTTGTTATGGCTCAGAATAAGGGTAGGGCGGTTTATCTCTTTTATTACGTTTGCCATGGTAAAGGTCTTTCCCGAACCTGTCACACCAAGCAGGGTCTGTGCCGGTGTACCGTTCTTAATTCCTTCCACCAGTTGTGCAATAGCTTCCGGCTGGTCGCCCATGGGAGCGTAATCCGATATAAGTTCAAATTTCATGTGTGTTGTCTGTAAAAAGTGAACTGCTAATATAAGATTATTTTTTCATATAATAATCGGATTTCAGGTCTGAAAATGGTTGTTAAACATTTTTTTATAAAGAAATTGTAAATAAACGTTGTTGCCTATTTATAATGTGATTATCTTTGAGCATAATATGGATTTTAAACTTTAAATTACATAATATGAGAAAGACTTTTTGTTCTTTGTTTGCGGTTCTGGTGCTCTCCTTCGTGGCTGTGGCTCAAAGTATGCCGTTGATGGGATGGAATGGTTGGAATAGCGTTGCCAATGAAGAGGGCGATGCTGTTTTTGAAAATGGCAAGAACACCGTCCGTCAGTCCAACGAGAACGAACATCTGGAATATGCTGAGAGAATGGCTCTTGTAAGCAATAATGTTGCGGAGGTTGCGGAAAATTATCCTATTGTGTTCGACAAGAATCAGGGATATACTCACGGAAGCCGTCGTCTTAATACAATTTCGCTTGGTGCGCAGACATTGGCGTTGCCCACTCCGCTGAAAGTGTATAGCAATATTGAATCTGCTTATTTTAGCGCAAAGGCAGGAGAAACTGTTAATCCCTCTTTTGGCTATGCCGGTGCATGGATGCATGGCTATGTATATATCGACTATAATAAAAACGGAACTTTTGAAGCCAATATCAATTCCGACGGTTCTCTGCCCGAGGGTAGCGAGGCAGTGGCTTTCTCATATGCTGAGCCATCATTGGGCTCGGGAGTGGGATACAATAGCAATGGCGTGAGGGTAAATGATTCGAATATTCTTAATCCTCCTGCATTTACTTTGCCGGCAGATTTGGCTCCCGGTTTCTACCGGATGCGATATAAGGTTGATTGGGCATCGATAGACCCTGCCGGTCGCCCCGAGGACGGAAACGGTATCATAAAGAACGGTGGTGCGATATGCGATGTACGCCTAAATGTGCATAACGACAACGGTACTCTCGAAGTTGTAGCAGACAATGGAACTTTGCTTGCCGCCGATGGTGCTGCGTTGCCTGCAGCTGTGCCTTTTGGAGAACCTTTGGTTGTAAAGGTGGTTGCAAACGATGGCTATTGCCTTGATTATATAAAGGTGTTGCATGGTCACAATCTCGACGGTGATGCTGTTGTTAACGGTGTGGCGCAGTATGGCGAAATTGTGCTTCCTGCATATATGCTGCATGGCGATGTTGTTACAATTCCGGCGGAAAGTGCCGATGGTGATGTCAGAATAACAGCATCGTTTGTGAAGAAACAGGGCGGTGATGCCGGCGAAGGCTATGCTCTCTCATTCGACAAGGATGTAAAGGTGGCAGATGCTCACAATATAACAGTGGGTATGAATAGTGAGAAACTTGAGATTCAGGGCAATGCGGCGTATTACGATATGACATCTAATCCTCTGCTTTTGTCTGCAACAAGAAATATTCTGCTTGATATTGCAGGTGTTGCCGGAAAGGATGCATATATGTATATCGACCTTAACAACGATGCTTGTTTCACTGTGATGATGAATGAGGATGGCGTGCCAAGCGTTTCAAGCGAGCTGGTTGCATTCTCATGCTATAACGGCTTGAATAGCGATGGCGATGCTGCTCAGAGTGGTGTACTTTCGTCTATGCCGATATGCAAACTCGGCGAGGTGTTGCCCGACGGTATATATCGCGCACGTCTGAAACTCGACAACAATAATATCAATCCTGCGGGTTCGGAAAATATTGTTGCAGAAAATGGCGTGGTTGTGGATTTCCTCATAAATCTGACAAGTGGCAAGAAAGAGTTGACTCTGCACACTGTTGACGGCAGCATCGATGGAGAGAACTATTCTGCATTGCCTATGGTGGTTACTCCCGGGGTGGGCTTTACAGTTGTATTGCGTGGTGCTCCCGGATATACATGCAACGAACTTGTTGTTCGTCATGGTCACAACCTGGGTGGTGAACAGTATGTAAACGGTAATGCGCAGTGGCGCGAAGACCGCTTG
>JAGBSZ010000061.1 GCA_017631585.1 Bacteroidaceae bacterium | reverse complement strand
GTACTTGCTGTTGGGGTTGTTGCTTGTTCGTTCAAGGTAAATGATTTTGTAGATGTAATTGTAATATTTGCCCTCTGTCCTTTCAAGGCGAAAATCCCAATGTGGGAGTTCATAGATTTCGAGGAGTGTTTCCATTAGTTGATACAATGGAGAGTCTTCATAGAGTGTGTAACATAGTTTTAGTTTATCAATACTGATTTTCATTGTTAATACTGTTTTTAATCTCATTATTTCCATCATTGGGCTTATTGGGTATTGTACTCCAATATGCCCCCATGCCATTTGATATGGCTTGTTTGTGGCTGTCGCTTAACGTGCGATTTTTCAACCCTTGACTGATACGCTGTTTAGTATCTGCATTTAATTCTCTGTAAATTCTCATTGTAATATGTATTTATATATAAATAGTAGCATAAGTAGAAAAAGAGTAAATAGTAAGTAACTTTTTTGAAAAAATTATTTTTACCTGAAATAAAAAACTGTTTTTACTCAAACTACTATAAACTAAATTTGCAATAGCGATAGAGGTTTTATAGACAAAACGCCCCACAGAGGGGGCGTAGTGCTGTTTTAAGGCTTTATACCATTACCAACCTTGTGAAAAAAACACATAGAACCATTCTAAACAACAATTAATTAAACAAACAAATAGCAAAACAACTTGTTTTGTATAATATAAAACATTATATTTGCATCACGATTAGGCTCACGGCGAAGCGTATCCGATAGCATCCATTCACTTGCTAATCTCGATAGTGGATACGCCCACCCTTGGGCATTTTTTATTTTATTACATATTACGATGAAAAACAGTTCCTTTCCTCCAGTAAAGATTGCCGTATTAATTGATGGTGGTTTCTTTATTAAGCGCTTTAACGCCTTGTACAACAAAGAAAGAAAAATGTCAGGCGAAGAAGTTGCAAATCACCTTTATACTTTTGCACACAGTCATGTAGGCAAAGAAAATACTTTATATAGAATTTTCTATTACGATTGCATGCCGTTTTCAAAAAAAATGCACAATCCAATTACCCATAATGCCATAGATTATTCAAAGACTGATGAATACAAATTTAGAGTCGATTTATTTGAAGCTCTAAAGATGAAAAGAAAAGTCGCTTTAAGACTTGGCAATTTAAAAGACAACAACAAATGGTGCATACATGGCAACAAGGTTAAAGAGCTGCTATCTGGTAAAATAAAAATAGAAGATTTAACCGAAAATGATGTCTATCCAGAAATACGCCAAAAAGGAATTGATATGAAAATTGGCGTTGACATATCATCGATTGCATTAAAAAGATTTGTTGATAGAATTATACTAGTTTCTGGCGATGCAGACTTTGTTCCTGCCGCAAAACTTGCAAGAAGAGAGGGTATAGATTTTATTCTTGACCCAATGAAAGCAAATGTTGAGCCAAGCCTATTTGAACATATTGACGGACTAGAAAACAAAGAAATTTATATCAACAAAAAACCAAAGGCAAAGGCAAAAGTAAAAAAGAAATAACCACATAGGATTGCTTAATACAAGACTTTTCTATTTGATACCATTACCAACCTTGTCAAAAGTCACCATATCGTAACCCTCTGCTTTCAAGTAATGAAGAAAATCCACAACTTTGAGGAAATCTTCTTTGAAGGTTCGATAATTTATCAGACTTTTGCACGATTGAAAAAAGGAAAATGAACGGTCCGTTCATTTTCCTTTTTTATAAGTTTATAGCCTATCGATTACAATTTTAACATTACAAAAACTCTCTTTTTGTCATATTTTTTTGCTCATGTATCAAAAAATAACATTAATTTAGCAAAATTAATATACAAAGAACTGCAAATCATATACGCTTATGAAAGCTAAATTATTTATAATAAAGCTATTATGCCTTATTTTGTGCTTTTTTAGCACCACTGCGGTGTGGGCACAAAAACAAAGCTACGTAACAGGTGTAGTAGTTGATGAGAATGGTGAGTTTCTTCCCGGTGCAAGTGTTGTCATCATGAAAGACAAGAAAATGGTAAGAGGCACAAGTACCGGCATTGAGGGAGAATTCAAGATTGAAGCAAACATCGATGGCGGTGGCTATGAACTCGTTGTCAGCTATTTGGGTTCTAAGGACAAACGCATCAAGTTGACCGATGAGAATATCAACAAAATACTTGATATTCACCTTGTTCCCGATGATGCCATGCTCGAGGAGGTTACAATCGTCGAGGACGGATACGCACGCTTGCCACGAAAGGACATGGTTGGTGCATTTACCACAGTAAAGGCTGACGACATTATGATGCCTGCATACCAGAGCATCGACCAGATGCTACAGGGTAAGGTTGCCGGTATGTCGGTTGTAAATACATCGGCACGCGTAGGTTCTTCACCCAAAATCACTATCCGCGGTACATCGACTATTCTTGGAAACACAAGCCCGCTGTGGGTTGTGGATGGAGTAATTCAGGAAGATGCCTTGACAATAGACCTGAGTTCATCACTCACCGGCGATATGAAAGAGCTTATAGGCAATCAGATTTCATGGCTCAACCCACAGGACATCGATAACATCACTGTACTGAAGGATGCCTCTGCAACAGCCATTTACGGTTCAAAGGCTTCAAACGGTGTTATTGTAATCACTACCAAGAAGGGAACACCGGGACGCATAAATGTCAGCTACAGCACAAATGTATCGGTAAGAGAACGCCCATCATATCAAATATACGATTTCATGAACTCGTATGAGCGCATCCAGTTCAGTAAGGAGGCTTACGAAGCGGGTGTGAGATATCAAAGCACTCCGTTGCCACAGATATATACATATGAGGGGCTTATGGCTATGTTCAACAAGCGTATGATTAACGAGGAGCAGTTCTCGGCATATCTTCAACGTCTTGAAACAGAGAACACCGACTGGTTCAAGTTGCTTACCCGTAACTCTGTGAGCCAGAATCACAACTTGAGCGTTTCCGGTGGTGCCGAAAAGCTCACCTACAATGCTTCTGTTGGTTATCAGAGCAACAAGGGTATGGAAATTGGCAATGAGAACGACCAGTTGACAGCACGCTTGAACATCAACAGCCAAGTAAACGACAAATTAAACATCAATGTACAACTAAACGGAAGTGCAAGAAACTCCTACGGATATGCAGGTGTAAACCCTTACACATACGCCATGAACACCAACAGAGCTATTCCTGCGTATGAAAACGGTGAACCGGTATATTATTCACAGTATTATCAGTACCAATACAATACCGAGCTTGGAGGATACAACCAATATTCATACAACGTATTCAATGAATTGGAAAACACATATTCATTGAACCGCGGTACCACATTCAATGCATCAGTAAATGTTTCTTACAAGATAATACCTTGCCTTACTTATCAGGGCAGAGCCAATTTTGCATCAAACACCAACAACAGTGAAAGTTTCCAGGGCGAGAAATCATCTCAGATTGAACGCCTTTACCGTGGTTATCCTTATGGTTCAGAGGAGGCAGGCTCAGCCAAATACAACGCGGCACTTATGCCATACGGCGGTGTGCTGAAACAGAACAATTCACAAAGCACATCATACAGCACTTCACACAGTTTGCAGTTCTCCAAGGAGTTCAACGAGAATCACCGACTGACAGCAATGGCAGGTATGGAGGTGCGTTCAACAACGGGTGAAAGCACCGGAAACACTGTATGGGGTTACGTTCCCGAGCGCGGTCAGAAGTTGGTTTCTCCGACATTGCCTGAAACATTCAAGCCTATAGGCAGTGATGTAAATGTCGGTTGGGGAGCTTTGTGGACTCTTTACGAGGGCGCATGGAGCAAGACTTCTACCGTCACAAACTACATGTCGTTCTATGGTATTGTAGCCTATAACTTCATGAACCGTTACGTAATCAATATGAACGTACGTTCCGATGCCTCAAACCGTTTTGGTCAGGATGTAAACAAACAGTTTGACCCTACATGGTCATTTGGTGCATCATGGAAGATTGCGCAGGAACCTTTTATGATGAAATATGTACCCTGGCTTGAGCAGTTCAACATCCGCGCTACATATGGTATTCAAGGTAACGTGGTGAACTCAATAAGCCCGGAAATGATTTTGACATACCAGGGCTTGTTGCAGAGCTACAATGAATATTACTTGACTATTTCGAGCTTACCAAACAGCCAACTCAAATGGGAGCGTACAAAAAGCATTAACTTAGGTACAGACATTTCGCTGTTCGGTATCACAATGAATGCGGAGTATTATTGGCGTCGAAGCAATGCCATCATACGACAGGATATAGCCGAAGAATATGGTATGAGTTCAATGCCGTTGAATGGTGGTCTTATAACAAATGAGGGTTTTGAGTTCAGCCTCAACTACACTCCTATACGAACTAAGGATTTTGCATGGACAATAGGTCTCAATGCCGGCAAGAACTGGAACCGTTCGGAAACAGAAGACCGCACAGCAAAAGCCGATGAATTGACACACATCGATTACCTGAACGGTAGCAGTGACCGCCCGTTGAAGAAAGGTTATCCATTGTCAGCCTTCTGGTCATATAAATTCACCGGTTTGAACAACAAGAATGGTTATCCTTCGTTTGAACATGCCACATACGATGCCGTAGATGGTGACGGAAGTGTTGACCCTACAACATTCCTTGTATATACAGGACAGAGCGAACCCGATTTCTCAGGTGGTTTCAACACTCGCATCCGCTGGAAAGGATTCAACTTAGGTATTGACTTTGCCGCAAGCTTAGGAGCAAAGAAACGTTTGCCCAACCCATACGCAACGTTTACCTACGGAAAGATGCCGGATATATTCAGCAACCTTTCAAAGGAACTTAACGACCGTTGGAAACAGCCGGGCGATGAGGCACACACAAACATTCCTGCACTTTACACATCGATAAAGGACTTATACAATCTGAACTTGCCAAACGGAAGATTCGACAATATATACTCAATGTGGGCACAGTCGGATGTTAGAGTTGCCAGCGGCTCATTCCTGCGTTGTACACAGATTTCACTTTCGTACAGCTTGCCACAAAAAGTTTGCAAGAAGATTAGACTTTCACACGTACAGTTCAGTGCGAATGTGAACAACCTGTTTGTGATTGCAAGCAAAGATTGGAAAGGATATGACCCAGAGCTTGGATACAGCATCCAACCACGTATATATTCATTAGGACTCAGTTTAGGACTATAAATAAGGATTTTAGATTATGAAACTGACAAAAAACATATTTATAATAGCACTCCTTGCACTTATATCAACAGGATGTGAAGATTTTCTTGAACCAAAGTCAAATAGCGAATTTGTTCCAAAAGATGCAAATTCTTTGAACGAACTTTTGCTTGGCGAGGCATACCAACGCAATGATATGGACGGATTCAACATCTTCCTTGGATTGTTGGATGACGACATCGAAGCAGCACCATACCAGAATCCTTTAGAGAATTTTGATGCAGACAAATATTTGGCAAGCTTTGCATGGCAACCAGACATGTTCAGAATGATGGAGGAAGCCAATGCCGGACACATAAACATGTACGAGAAATATTATGAGCTTATACTTGGAGCCAATGCTGTTCTTGACTACTTGCCAAAGGTGACAGACACCGAAGAGATGAAAAACGTTGTAAAGGCACAAGCTTTGGCATTGAGAGGCTTCTACTATTTCAACCTTGTAAACATATTTGGTCAACCATACAATCATAATCCCGAAGCATTGGCTGTTCCTTTGAAGCTTACCAGCGGTATTGAGGCTGATGAAGATGCCTTAAACAGAAAAAGTGTCGGTACGGTTTACAAACAGATACTTGAGGACCTGCATGATGCAGAAAAGATTTACAAGAGATTACCGACAGAACTACAGTGGAATAAAAAATACCGCACAAGCCTTCCTATGGTGCAACTGATGTTGTCGCGTACATATCTTTATATGGAAAACTGGGAAAAAGCGGCTGAATATGCAAAAATGGTGATGGACAACACAATATTCAGCCTTAAAGACTTGAATGACGTATCATCGTATGCAGAAGAATACATGTACTATCCCACATACGATTCGCCTGAAACCATTTGGGCATACGGAAGCCCTGAAGATATGTTCAGTTGGGTCTGCAACGAGGCAAACATTGTAAATACTGCTGATGGAAACAGAAAGATGCACTCATATTTCCAGGCATCACAGGACTTGAAAGACACTTTTGACGAATATGATTTGCGCCTGAAAAGATATATAATCAAAATACCTCTCGACAATGATGAATACATGGATATGGCATACGGCAAGATTCTTGTAGGAACACAATACTATTTGCCCAAAAATGCCATAAATATATTCGGTCGTTGCCTACGCTTATCTGAAGCTTACCTGAACTATGCTGAGGCACAAGCAAATATTGGCGGTGAAGGAGTTCAACTTGCTGCAGAGACATTGACAACATTCCGTGAAAAGAGATTTGACCCGGAAGACGACTTTGAGGTATTCATAACCGAACAGGAAGAACTTCTTGAATTCATCAAAGATGAGAGAAGACGAGAGTTGTGCTTCGAAGGACACCGTTGGTTCGACCTGCGCCGATGGGGCATGCCTGAAATCACCCACGTATGGCATGAAAGCGCGACAGAAAGCCATGTATATCGCTTGACAGAAAAGGACCTTATGTACACTATTCCTATTCCGGACGAAGCAATGCAGGAGAACAGCAAGTTGGTACAGAATGAACTTCCCGACAAACGTACATACGAAAAGATTGATAACAATTAAACGAGATACTTGATATGAGAAAGTTTCTTAAAATCACAATAGTAGCACTCATGGCACTTGTTTCGTTCAGTGCATGCCGTGAAAGTGAAGAAGAGATAACCCCTTCGGGTAACTACTCACCTATCCGTGGCGGTTTTCCACAGGGTAACAGCGAGTTAGACCAAAGAATATATCAAATAAAGCAGGATTTTGGTGTATATCTTCTTTACAAGGATGTAACCGAAGAGGATATGAACCGCACATGGGAGTCACCGGGTACAGAAAGCATTATTATAGCCGGTGACGAGGCTGACCGCGAAGAGGGCGCATGGAACTTACCAATGGAACATCTGCCTTTTTATGTGGATTTTTTCGAGAATCACATATTCCCGAACATCACCAAGGAATTCGCAAAAACGACATTGCCTGTAAAGATATATATGATACACAATCTTCGAGAAGAGCCACGTAATTTCAATGATGATGAAGACAGTGAAGAAGAGAATACACCGGAGGAACCTGGAACAGAGGAGCCAGGAACAGGAAATATTACCAACAAGAATCTTCATATAGGAAAGTTCGACAATTGGGTTATCAGTTTCCCCGAGGATGTAATCAATGGAGCCGATGCAGAATATACTCTGAGACAGCAACGCTGCATATTCATGACAAACATCATAAAGAAGTCTATCGAAGACGGAAAGATTGTTCCTCCCAAAGGGTTCTGGGAGAAGTATGACTTTACCAAAAGTTCAACATGTGATACAGACAGAGACCATACATATTGTGCAATGGTTGATGTCGTAAACAAAGATGCCGACAATTATCTGTACAAATTGGGATTTGTCGATGTTCTGGAAGAGAAATTCGGAACAGGAAACACCACTGAAGTTATAAAGAACGTAAATATCAGTGACGGCAAGGAACAGCATGCAAAGAACTGGAAAGCCTCAAGCAAGGACAACACCTGGGATATGTTCCAGGCATACATAATGAATGCAATGTGGTTTACCCCGGAAGAATTTGACAAGAGATACGAACCTGAGACAAATACCATCATAAGAGAGCAATACGATTTGGTTGTCAGCTATATGAAGGAGGAATATGGTATTGACCTCGTTGGTATTGCAAATGGTCCTAAGAAAGAAGAAGAAATCCAATGACAATAATTAAAAGAACTACAATATTTTTATCCATGGCATTGCTTGCAATTGCAAGCAATGCCATGCAGGTTACAGACTCCTTATGGAACAGGGAGTTTGCTTGCGCACAGGAGATTATCGACACATATACAGCCATCCAAAAGGCTTCCGACAAAAAAAATAAGGAACAAGAGATTCTCAACGCATGCTATTACGTGTGGAACAGCGGAGAGTATATGTTCAAATGCCGTGGCAAGAATGAGGACATAGCATTATTGCCCAAATATGCCGAAAAACTTGAACTTGACAATGAAATTGTTGCAAAATTCATGCAAGAGCATAAGATGGCACGTTTTGCCGACCACTATTTCACCCTGCAGGCGATGAAGCGCGGCAGCACATTTGACGCATCACGTGACGGAATAGAAATGACGGTATTTTTCCCCATACGTGGCTTGAATGAGAATGATTATCTTAAGTTGCAGACAATTTTTACATGCAAGAATGAAGCCCTGCACACAGCATACTTGAAAAAGATGGCGCACATGCTGTCAAACAATGGTTGCAACAATGAGTTGCTCGTAATTCGCAAATTCATTGAGGAGAATGTTGCTGAAAGCGAACAGAAAGAGAAAATCATGGCTCTTTACGACTCATACGCCACAATAATGCCGGGTATTCAGGCTCCTGATGTAGCATTCAAGGATGCAGAGGGCAAAAAATACACAATCAGCGATTTTAAAAGCAAAGTGATTGTTATCGACGTTTGGGCAACCTGGTGTGGAAGTTGTTTGAAGAATATGCCCAAATTCATGGAGCTTATAAATTCATTCAAGGAGAACAAGGATGTTGTATTCTTTACCGTATCCACCGACAGCGATGAACTGAGGGAAAAGTGGCTTGCAGCAATAGAGAAACACAAAATGGGTGGTATGCTCAACCTCACTCCCGAGAGAAATTCCACACCACAATTTGAGGAGAAATACTTTGTAAGCAGTGTACCAAGATATATTGTTATAGACAAAGAGGGCAAGATTGTTTCGGCATTCGCGCCTAAACCGGGAAAGGAACTTGAAAAGATTATTAAAGAATTGCTATAAAAAATAAACATAAAATATTATCAATATGAAAAGATTTTTACTTTCAATCGTTGGTCTCATGGCTTTTGTCATTGGAGTGAATGCCGAGACCTACACTCACACATTCAAAGAAGGCGAACTCACCACCACCGGTGGCACAGTTACATTAAGCGGTATGGAATGGGCCGCAAGTTCTGCTACAAGCATAGGCTGGAGCAAAGAGAGAGGAATACAGTTTGGTAGCAAAAATACTGCGTGCCCCAGCTTTACACTTACCACATCGGCTTTTAAAGACTATACCATAACAAGTGTAACGGTATATAGTAGCATCGCATCATCAGGTGACTCAAAGCTCACAATCAAAGCAGGAAATTCAGTTTCTGAGCAATACGTACTTACCGGTACACATAAAGCATACACTTTTGATGGTTTTAAGGAACAAGGAAATATCACTATCAGTTGGAATTCAACACAACGAGCATACTATGTAAGCAAAATAGAGGTAGTATATGAGTTACCCTCAGACATGGTGGATGTAGAAGAACCTACTTTCATAACACCTCAGGGTGTATATGAAAACGAAGTCTTCGTGGTAGCAGAAACATCTGTTGCAAGTGACACCCTGTACTACACAATAGATGGAACCATACCAAGTTTTGAAGAATACCACAGCGAGCCACGTGTGGGTACAACAAAACGCAGTGGTTACTATGTTCTGAACGAAACACTCAAGAACAGTGCCACTATCAAAGCCATTGCTATAAGAGTCGATGGAGAATCACTTTATCAGAGCGATGTTGTAGAGGCAAAATACATTGTTTCAGAAACAAAGCCATACGTTCCTGCAAAGGAAATAACTACAGGCAACAAATATGCATTCGTAGCCAAAGACAGCGTTGCTGACTTCTTGTTCGGAGCTACAGAAGGATATATGCAAAGTCGCAAGATTTCAGGTAAACACAATAAATATATCGAAACTGTAGCATACAGTGGCTTTACCTTTACAAGCACAAATGGAGGCTACATAATCCAGGACGCTGAAGAACGATATATGTATCTTGCAGGCAACGACGGCAAAGTTTCATTTGCAACTGAGAAGCCGGCAACAGGTGCTGTGTGGAGCGTGTCAATAGATAACAATGGCAAAGCTACAATAAAGAATGGCAACAACATTCTTCACTACGTTGCCAACGAGGATATCTTCGGATGTTACGCAACGGCAAACAGCAATATGGAGCTTCCTTCACTTTACATGCAACGTGAATATCCAAAGGCTGTAATAACACCGGAGAATGGAAGTACCGTAAAAGGTTTGCAGGAGATTGTCATAACTTGCGAAGAGGGTATTGCTGTTTCGGACAACTTCAAGTTGAAGGCAGTAGGTCTTGCTAAAAAAGAGGGTGGCTATGAGATTGACAAGACATATAATTGCCAGAGGGTTGACAACAATACATTGAAGTTCACAATAGACACACCTATAGCTACAGAAGACAACGTTACGCTTGAGATGGTCTTTGAAGGAAACATATTGCTTAACCCCTCAGAGATTGAATATTCTCTTCCAAGCATCAGCAGATATGGAAATGTCATCTGCTCATACACACACCAGGGAAATGCAGCACCTGCTGAGTTATTGAGCATTACCCCGGAAAATAATTCAACAATAGAAGAACTATATTATTTAATATTCACTTTCAGCAAGATTGCTACAAGCAGGAGCGAGGATGCAAAACTGCAACCAAGATTATACGCCGAAGGTATAAGTTGGAACTATATCCTTGAAAATACACCAACCAACAGCAATGGCGATGTGATAGCCATGGATCAATTGGCCCTAAAGACCAGTGAGACAATACTCGGTAACGGAACATACATTCTTGAAATTCCAACAGGCTGTTTCATCGACCGTAATGGCAATAACATTGAAGGTACCACAATCAAGTTCACTGTAAAGAATGATAGTGGATTAGCTGCCGACATAGAGGATATTATTGAAGATAACAACAACTGGGTGGTATATAACATCACCGGTGTAAAAGTTCTTGATACAGACAATGCCGAAGATTTGAATACTCTATCAAGAGGTATATATATCATCAACAACCGTAAGGTTATTGTAAGATAACTGAACTGAGATTATTACACACAGAGGGTGCCCTATTCACTTTAGGGTACCCTCTTTTTTTTTAAAAGTCGTCGAGAAAAAGATAACTGGTTTTTCACTTGTTTTTCGTAAATTTGCACCCCTGCAAAAAAGATATTCCATGAGATTCACAAAAAAGAAAATAATCGTCGTTACATCAGTTCTTCTGTGTGCAGTCATTGCCACCCTGTTATTTCTACCTTCAAAAGAGAGCGACAGCAACACGACTGAAGAAACAACTGAAAAAGAAGAGATAGCAGAAGTGCGTGTACTGAAATATGGTTTGCCTGT
This sequence comes from Bacteroidaceae bacterium, assembly GCA_017631585.1. Lineage (GTDB taxonomy): Bacteria > Bacteroidota > Bacteroidia > Bacteroidales > Bacteroidaceae > HGM04593. The sequence continues at coordinate 12,724 of JAGBSZ010000061.1, read as the reverse complement.
TGATGACTATGCAATATCATACGACACCATTAAGCCCAATCAGACACTCGCAAAGGTGCTTTATGGATTCGGCTTTACATCAAAGCAGATTTACGAACTGACACAATGCCCTGACAGTATATTCGATGAGCGCAAGATACGCCCGGGACAGGTATGCGCCCTCTTCACGAGCAAAGACAGCACGCATATTCCTCACTACCTCGTTTACGAAGAGAGTGTAAAAAGATATGTCACATTCGACCTGCAGAACGGCTATAAGGCAACACAGAATATCATTCCAAGCGAATGGCGCGAGAATGAAGTTGCCGGCACTGTTGCAAGTTCGCTATGGGAGGCTATGACAGAGAATAATGCATCACCACTGCTTGCAGTGCAGATGTCGCATATATTCGGCTGGTCAATCGATTTCTTCGGCGTTCAGAAAGGGGATTACTTCAGGCTAATCTATGCACAGGAATATGTCGATGACAAGCCTCTGAACAACTATAGAATAAATGCTGCAGCGTTTTGTGCATCGAATAATCTTGTATATGCGATTCCATTCACACAGGACGGCGAGGAGTTGTTCTATAACATCGACGGCAACAGCCTTGAAGGCGCATTTCTTAAAGCACCACTCGATTTCTACCGCATTACTTCAAAATTCTCTAACAGCCGAATGCACCCAGTACTGAAACGACGCAGGGCACATCATGGTGTGGATTATGCAGCTCCTGTGGGAACACCAGTATATGCCATTGGAAACGGCAAGGTCATCGACAAGGGTTATCAGGCAAAAGGTGGCGGAAACTATGTAAAGATTCGCCACAACAGCACATATACAACTACATACATGCACCTCTCAAAATTTGCCAAGGGATTGAAAGTGGGTGATATGGTAAAGCAGAAACAGGTAATAGGATATGTTGGTTCCACAGGACTTTCCACAGGACCGCACCTTGATTTCCGTGTTCATGAAAACGGCAAGCCAATCAATCCTTTGACCATAAAGTCGCAGCCCAAGAAACCTGTCAGCGAGGAGAACAAAGAGGCATTCGGAATTCTTCGCGACTCGCTTGTAATGAGACTGGAGAATATCCCTATGAGCAGTGCCTCAACAGCGCAATAGTGTTATTTGCTTTTCTTTTTGGGATTAGCAGGAAACCACCCCTTCTCCACTCTTTTCTTTTGTTCAAAAACCTCACCAATGCTCCAGAAAGAGGAGAATGCCACAACACCCAGAAGAATTGAGAGTGTGAGATTCGCCACCAGCAACGACGCTACGACAGAAGCGATACCAAGCAACAGAAAAAGCCACCAGCTCTTTACTCCAATGTAATATTCCGCCTTTATCACAAGCGGGTGGAAAAGCCCTATGACCAAGAAGGTAGCTATACCTATAATGATTCCTGAAAAATTCAAATCCATAAACATAAAGGTTATACTATTCAAAACAATATATATTCAAGGCTGGTTCTGCAGAACCAGCCTTGAATATGTATGTTACCACTTCACGAATTTGTGTGTACGCACATCATCTCCATGCCTGATGACAAGCAAGTATGAGCCCTGTGGCTGACTTGCGAGCGACACAATTGCTTTATCACCCGATACAACAGCCTTACCTACTGATGTTCCGCCCAAATTATAGACTGCGACAGAAGTATCTTCAGCAACGGCAGTACATACAACAGTCTGTGAAGCCTTGTCGTATTCAACGTTACACACATTTACTCCAACTTTGGCAATGCCTGTATCCTCGCCATTTATGGTGCTTATACGCATCTTATGTGACACTGTCTGATAAGCCGGACAATGATACTGATTCTCTGTGCCCGGACCACAGCTTCCGTTACCCAGACCACGCTGCATATAGTCGAATGTAGCATATACCACATCGTCTTTCTTCAAATCCCAAGGATGAAGCTCCGGTGTAAGATATTGACGCTGATCGTAGTGTGAGAGCGAGAACGATACCTCACCTTCGGTCTCTATCTTGATTGTGTTGCCATTCTCAGGATTCCATATTGTAAGGTCACGCAAAGCCATGCGGTTACCGTGTGACTGAGGATGAGGATACATCTCGAACATATCGTCAACAGTTGTGGTATAGCGACCGAGGAAAGAGCCTGTCTGACGGTCTATGTAGTTCTCCCACGGACCTTTTGCATAATACTCAACATTCTCATAACCTGCGGGGAAGAGCATATCGATACCGATACGACGCAAACCGCTTGCATTTGGAGAGTAATCAATCTTCATATCAACAACGCCGTTTGCATACACGGTGTATGTAACTACATAAGGACAACTGCTGTGTTGCACATTCACCGTAACATTGCATGTCTTGCCATCACCCGAAAGCGCACTGCTGACTGATGCAGAATTTATTTTTGCCACATAATCACCAAACTTATGTTCACCATAAGGGCTTTCATTTTCAATCCAGCGAATATTGCTATATATAGGATACTCGCCCGGTTCAAGGACTTTCACACCATTGGCAACCCATTCTGTTACAAATCCATCGGAAGATACAGCGAATGTAATATTGCTGTTGCTTACCTTGCAACCGTTGCTCTTATCTACCGTCAATGTCTCGGCATCCGGAGCTATATAACCCAATGCTGTACGCTCCTGAAGCATAAACTGCTCTGTAGCCACAGGATAGCCAGCCTCGCACCACTCTTCTGCATCCTTAATAAGCAATTCCACATTAAGAGCATACTCCTTACCCTGCTCAAACTCTGTTGTAATATCCAAAGCTACAGAACTTGTAGAACCGGGAGCAACAAATGGCGCTGCCACAATTTTCTCTTCAACTACAACACCATTGCAAAGAACTGTATAACGCAAATTGAAAAAGTTCTCCAAGTTTACAAAATTGTATTTGTTCTGCAGTGTCAGCTTGCCGTTGCTATATGTAAACTTCACATTCTGATAAACCTTCTTCACCTCTGTAAGTTTTGCAGTCCATGCACGGTCGGCTGTAATGATACCATTATTACAGAAGTTACCCTGATGAGGACCCGGATAATCATAGCCGGTGGTATATACAGGGAATCCGTTCTTCTCAAGCACTCCGTTCTTTATTGCCTGCGGGTCGTAGATTGACTGATCGACCCAGTCCCATATACATCCGCCGATACCATATCTGCTACCTTCGATAATATCCCAGTAATCCTGCAGGTTACCGACTGCATTACCCATGGCGTGTGCATATTCACAAAGGAAGAATGGCTCGCCACCGATGCTGTTGTTGCAATGGTTTCTTGTATAAGCAAGGTTAGGATACATCTTTGAGTCCATGTCGGTATTCTTTGCTGAGTTTACATTAGAATAACCCTCATAGTGTACAGGACGTGAATCGAGAACCTTTGTTGCCGAGTATGTGGCATCGAAGTTTACACCGACACTTGACTCATTACCGAGCGACCAGAATACCACAGAAGGATGATTACGGTCGCGTATCACCATACGCACAGTGCGATCGACATACTGAGCCTGCCATGAAGGATCGTTTGAGATACTGTTGTCTTTTTTGTCGCTCCAGCTCTTGTGACACTCTACATCAGCCTCATCCATCACATAAAGTCCGTAGTAGTCGAACATCGCATACATTTTGGCTGCACGCGGATAGTGGCTTGTACGCACAAGGTTTACATTAGCCTGCTTCATCAGCTCAATATCCCTGAACATTGTTGCAATATCCATTGTACGACCATAAAGCGGATGAGTATCCTGGGTGTTCACGCCTTTGAAATATACACGTTGACCGTTAATTAGCACCACGCCGTTCTTTATCTCAATGTGGCGGAAGCCATATTTTGTAGAGAATACCATCTCTTCGTTGCCGTCAGCATCTTTTTGACGGACGACAACAGTATAAAGATTAGGAGTTTCTGCATTCCATGGTAAAAGAGATGAAAGAGTTTCAAAGGTCACATTTTTCTTCACATTTCTGATACCAGCTGCCAAATCTACAGTTTCGTTCTTTGTAGCCACGACATTTCCGTCGGGAGCAACAAGTTCCACCTCGATATTCTTTTTTACATCCACAGCATCACGATTTTCAATTTCAAGTGCTACATTCATTGAACCGCCGTCGAAAGTTGAATTAAGTTCTGATGTGATATAATGGTCACGAACAAACGCCTTTGGTGTTGCATAAAGATATACATCGCGGTGCAAACCGCTCATGTGGAACATATCCTGACCCTCAAGATACGATGCATCGCTCCAACGGAACACCTGTACACAGATATTGTTTTCACCAGTGCGAACATGGGCACTCAGGTCAAATTCATGGTCATTGTTACCGCCTTGTGTGTAGCCTACATATTCGCCGTTCACCCAAACATAGGCAGCGCTGTAAAGACCGTCAAAGTGAAGGAACACATTCTTTGCATCCCATCCCTCAGGCAAAGTAAATGTACGGCGGTAAGAACCTACCGGATTATCACCAACTCCCGGCACCTTGTTCTTTACATAAGGGGGATTATTCAGGAAAGCATACTCTACGTTCACATACAGAGGGAGGTCGTATCCCTTCATTTCCCAGCAAGAAGGAACCTCAATATTATCCCATGCTGAAACATCGGCATCGTTACCCCAGAAATCATCCTCATCCGGACGTACAGAAGGTTCGGGGACAATGTTGAATTTCCATGTACCATTCAGCGACAGATAATCGGCTTTCTCGGGGGTGAGCCATGCTTTATCATAGTTTACATCGGACTCCATGGCATCTGTAGAGGTGTATGGGATATATGTAGCATGTGCAGCCTCCTTGTTTTCTTCATATATCTGCTGGTCCTCCCAATAATTACCTTTAGGACCGGCTACCATTGTGAAGAAGAACTTGCTATTGTCACCATCCTTGTCTGTTGAAGCAATCAGTTTATTGCCACTGACACTTATATAGAACTTTGTACCTTGATATGAACCTGTAAGATAGAAATAACCCTCACCAGCCTCCTCAAGAATCACATTCTGATTATAATTATTAACATCTGTAGTATATACAAGCGGTGTTCTGTCACCATTGAGGAACATATCCATAGAGAGGTTGCAACTGTTCGAGGTCAGTATCAATCCGCTCTTTCCGCTGGAGACCTTCCAGGTCTGAGTCATATCATCTGCCACATAAGGTTTCATATCGATAAGAGCCGCAAGTTCGCCTCCAGCCGGAGCCGTAAGCACATTCTTTGTCGCAACATGGCTTATTACATAACTCTTTCCCGCATATACCTTAGCCTGCGATATTTGCTTTCCTGTATTATGGAAAAAGTAGAGAATATCCTCTGCTCCGTACTCAGTCAGCATCATAGGATACCCATCATTGGAGACAGCAAGATACTGATAAGGATTCGATGAATTTGCCATACGGTTGTAGCCATCGCCGGGAGCCACAATCTTGAAACGCTGATTCACGTTTGTAGGTTCATAGTTCCACTGCACAGGATGTCCCACACCGGGTGCCATGTCAAGAGCTTTGCCCGATGTCGGGTTCACAAAGGTGAATACACCGTCGGTCTCTGTGGGATACATCGCCCACTCCTGTCCGGCACTATTCGCATTGCCATCAGCAAAGACTATACGGGCATCGTTATTGACATTGTCGCCATTGGAGAGGAATTTTCCGTTGGCAACATTCTCAATGCGATATACTGTTATAATATCAACAGTGGGTTTAAGTTCCTCTGCAACAATCGGCTGTAAAGGAAGAAGCAATGCAAGCACTGCACTAAAGAAATAGGTTATTTTTTTCATACCAATATTGTATTAATCGTTATTAGTTACAAGACAAGATAAATCGACCCATTATAGTCAAAAGCAAAAGTAACATAAAATAATTAATTTAAAAGAATAATTTGCGGTTTTCACATTGTTCATATACTTTTGCATCAAACGACAAATAAAAACACTATATATGAATATCATCAGAAAAATCATGCAGACAACAGCAGTTGCATTGTTGCTTGTTGCACCCACAGCCATAAAGGCGCAATACACCCCGACAGCAGAGAACCTGAAATCACGTCAGGAGTTTGCCGACAGCAAGTTCGGAATTTTCATTCACTGGGGTATATACAGTATGTTTGCCCAGGGCGAATGGTATCTGCAGAACTACCCTATCGACAAGAATGAGTATGCAAAGGCTGCCGATGCCTTTTACCCACACCGTTTTGATGCAAAGGCATGGGTGTCGGCAATAAAGGATGCCGGAGCAAAATATATCTGTTTTACAAGCCGTCACCACGACAGTTTCTCAATGTGGGACACCGAACAGAGCGAATATAACATTGTAGATGCCACTCCATTCGGACGCGATGTAATCAAAGAACTTGCCGACGAGTGCCACAAACAGGGTATAAGACTGCATTTTTACTACTCACACATTGATTGGGCACGTGACGAATACCCTTTGGGACGTACAGGAACAAAGGTTATAGGACGTGACAAATCCAAAGCCGACTGGCCCGCATACTACGATTTCATGAACAAACAGCTCACAGAGTTGCTCACCAACTACGGCGAAATCGGTGCAATATGGTTCGACGGCAAGTGGGACCGCGACCAGGACAGCATTCCATTCGATTGGCAACTCGATGAGCAATACTCGTTGATACACCGTCTGCAACCTGCGTGCCTCATAGGAAACAATCACCACGAAGTACCATTCCCGGGTGAGGATATTCAGATATTCGAACGCGACCTGCCCGGAGAGAACAAAGCCGGACTAAGCGGTCAGGATGTGAGCAAACTCCCCCTTGAGACATGCCAGACCATGAACGGCATGTGGGGATACAAACTTGTTGACCAGAACTACAAGAGCACTAAAACACTTATCAGATTACTCGTAAGCACATCGGGCAAAGGTGCGAATCTGTTGCTGAATGTAGGTCCTCAGCCTAATGGCGAACTGCCGGCTACAGCCCTTGAGCGCATGAAAGAGATGGGCGAATGGCTACGCACCAATGGTGAAACTGTATATGCCACAACTGCCGGTGACATTCCAGCACAGGAATGGGGTGTAACCACACGCAAAGGCGAACGCCTCTTCGTGCATATATTCGATTGCAAGGAGAAAGAATTATTCTTGCCACTCGACTGCAAAGTAAAGAAAGCATTCACATACAGCGATAAGAAACCGGTAAAAATCCAAAAGAGCAAAGATGGAGTAAAGTTGCTGTTCAATGAAGTGCCATCAGGTATTGACTATATCGTAGAGCTTATTACAAAGTAATCAAAAACACAAACAGTTCTCCCCTTTGCTTGCAAGGGGGAGTGGCTGAAAGCCGAGGGGGATTAAACAGCAAAATAGCGTAAACAAATTTTAGGACGAGTCACCGCAAAAAACGCAAGAAAACCATCCTCCACCCGACGGTAAACCGTCTCGTCCCCTTTAAAAGGGGACAGCTAATTTGAACTACAAGACAGAGAATAAAAACAAAACCGCAATCAGGCAACTGAAATACAAAATAATAGAAAACAACACGCGACCATGAAAATACTTGAAATTTGCGCAGGAAGTGTTGAGAGTGCCATTGCCGCACGTGACGGTGGCGCACAGCGCATAGAACTATGCGCCGCACTCGAAGTGGGCGGTGTAACACCTTCTGCAGGTCTCATTGCTGAGGCACGCAAAGTAGAAGGATTGATACTCAATGCGATAATACGTCCACGCGGAGGCGATTTCCTCTACAACGGATATGAGGTTGCCTGCATGGAAGAGGATATACGCACATGCAAAAGATTGGGAGCAGACGGCGTTGTCATTGGCGCGCTCACTACCGAAGGCGATATAGACTCCGCTACATGCAAACGCCTCATTGCCGCAGCCGACGGCATGAGCATAACCTTTCATCGCGCATTCGACATGTGTCGTAATCCTCAAAAGGCCCTTGAAGAACTTATAGCACTCGGCTGTCACAGAGTACTTACATCGGGACAGGCTGCAACAGCTGAGGCCGGTATTCCACTTTTGAAGGAACTTGTCGAACAAGCGGATGGTCGCATAATAATAATGCCCGGATGCGGTGTAAACAGTAGCAATGCCGCAAAAATACTACAGGCAACCGGTGCAAACGAGATACACGCATCGGCACGCAAAAGCGTGGGTAGCGGAATGATTTTCCGACACAGCGGAGTATCTATGGGTAACCCCGACAGCGATGAATATGCCCGCAAAGAGACCGATGTAAACGAAGTAAGAGCTATAACAAACAGCATACAATGAATACTCTGAAAGAACGCATCCTGCAGGACGGATGTTGCCTCGAAGGAGGTGTTTTGAAAGTTGACAGTTTCATCAACCATCAGATTGATGCCAGCTTGATGATGGAGATTGCCAAAGAGTTTGCAAAACGCTTTGAAGATACAAAAATTGACAAAGTCATCACCATTGAGGCAAGCGGTATCGCACCGGCAATAATGGTGGCAAGCTTGCTTGGTGTGCCAATGCTGTTTGCTAAGAAAAAAGTGCCAAGCACCATGAACGGCATACTCAAGAGTGAAGTATTCTCGTTTACCAAGAGCCGTTCCTATAACATATGCATAAGTGGTGAATTCCTAAAAAAAGACGAAAAGTGCCTTTTTATAGATGATTTCCTTGCCAACGGAAATGCAGCTTTGGGAATGCTTGACCTTGCAACGCAAGCAGGTGCAGAGATTGTGGGAATGGGGTTCATTATAGAGAAAGCATTCCAGAGCGGTGGAAAACTACTCCGCGACAAAGGAATACATGTTGAGTCGCTTGCTATAATAGAAAGCCTTGAGAATTGCAAGATAAAATTTAAATAAATAACGGCTCACTTTATATGCATCACGAATGATGGGGAAATGTTGCCCCACATTGCATTACACGAGGGTGACCCAAAATTAAAGGGTCACCCTCGTTTGTGAGAAGTTGAATAAAAAGAGCTATTTTTAGGCTTGCGAAGCCCGAAAAAGCGCAACCGACGCAGCACGCGAGAGCAGAGAGTGCTTGCATTCTATGCCGAGCAGCAAGGAGGAAAAGCCACATATTGTGGATTAATTTACTAAGCGTAAATGCCATTGCGTACGAGCAATGTTTGCGACAACGGGAAAATTCTTGCAAACGAATGCAGAGGCAAATTTATTTGCACTATGCTGAGTGCAGCTGAATTTGGATAAAATCAACCTTTAGTTCCCCAAAGGAGTGCCGAAGGCTTTGAGGGCGAGTATAACAACAAAAGAGCCTTTTTAGTCAGCTTCGTATTTATTCGCTTAATTGTTTCACTACTTTTATCAACCGTTCACCAAGACCTATCGAATAGCCCTGCGACATAAACACCACGCGGTTGAAAGTATCTGCGACAAGGATTATCGGGCGGTTAGGATTCTTCAGTTTCATGTTGGCTACAATCTCGTTATAGATATTGTCGTTGATGTCTGTACCCCACACCACTGTCGATGGCAATTCAGGGAAGTCATTCACAAAGCGTTCCGCTTCGTTTGTGTCACGGAACAGCAACACCATCTTTTGTCCCCATGCTTCAAAATCCTTTTTGTAAGGCATCACGTCGCGCAAGAAGTGGTTTGTTGGTTCACTGCCCGGCGCAACAAGTGCTATGATGTAATATCCGCGACCTGTAGCCGAAAGCAATGAACGTTCGCGCTGTTCTGTTGTGTCATAGAAAAGGTTTTCGCTGTTGAAATCACCTATCACCTGCAATCTCTCACTGCTCTCACGCAGTACATACTGCAGTTTATGTTTCTTGTCCTTTTCAACAGTGAAGAATGTCAGATGTGCCAATACACCGCCATCAGCCATACGCGTACCTGTCATCATAAAGTAATCTCCTGCATCAAGGTCACAGCCTCTCTTCAACAACGATTCCCATGTGGCATCCTCGGGATAATTAAGAAGTTGCAGACGACCATCCACAATCTTTGAAATAGAGAAGTGAGAATAATATTTTGGATTATCGATGAATGCAGTTGGTTCAAAACTTGCCTTTACCTTTCCTTGTGGTGCATTGTTACTCTCCAATGCTTCAAAGTTGACATCAATCCACTTTCCGTCTGACAGATACTGGGTTTTGTTCGTTACCTCATCAACACGGGCTGGAATACCCATTGAACGGGCTGCCGATACAAAGAAAATATCGCGTGAATGAGGATCGGCAACGCGCATTTCCCATACACCTTTTGGTGACATGCAGAGCGACAAAGGATTCCATGTGGCATCAATTCTTATATTCTTGCGGCACCACTCTACCCAGAGTTCAGGATTTGCCTTGTATTCCGCAGCATCCTCTGCCGGTATTACACCCTTAAAGAATGAACGGTAAGGAGTAATCATTTCGTTGCTTACACGTGGGTTGACTACATAATTATAGAACCACTCTTTGTTGTTGTCGCTTTCGAGTGCCGCTACAATATGGTCGTTGAGGACATCAAGCGAAACATCGCGACGGTCCTTCTCCGATATGCAGAACAACAATCTCATAGCCTTGTCCCTGCCATCAGCCGGACAAGCAGAAAGGAATTTCACCATTGTTGCATAATTACCGCGTGCCTGTTTGAGCAATGCTGCCACCGAACCGGCATTCACACCAAGTTCACCTGCAAGTTTATAAGCATCCGCTTCCGTAGGGAAAGTTGCAACGTAGGCATTACGGATAGAATCCTCACGCGCGAAACGGCGTGCATTTTCTGCTGCCTGTTCCGGAGTTACCTCAGGAATTGTATTACGCTCCTTTGGTGGTGTTATATTCATCTCCAATGTTGCTGTATAACCTGGTTCCTTGTCAAGCACAACAGTCACTTCACTATCTTTGCCTGCTGTGAATTTAGCAAAACCGAACTTGCCGTTTCTTGAAGCCCATACAACCATATCGCCAAGACCTGATGTTATGGAAGTCTCGCCATTATCGTTGCTCTCCTTTGTTGCGGCTGAATAGAATTCTGCGTAATTGTATATCTTGAACTCCACTATAGCCTTTACAGGATTTCCTTCAGCATCTACAACCTTTACATTGGTGGTGACAACCGGTGCATAATTGGCTGTGACATTGATTTCGGTATAACAAGGGGTAACGCTCAACACCTCTTCGGGACCGTCATAAGCACCAAAGACATTCGTGTGCATAAGCATACCGCGCGAAGCAGGAGCATTGAACCAGGCAAGGTCGAGTACCGGTTCGGGCTCGCAAGCTCCAAGGAAATGCCATTCCCCATCAATCCAAGCCTCTACCCATGCATGGTTGTTGTCGGTATGCGCCCAACGCGGAGTATATACCTGACGTGCAGGGATACCCATGGCACGCAATGCAGCTACAGTGAATGTGGATTCCTCGCCACAACGACCATATGCTGTACGCACTGTTGCAAGAGGTGAGCTTGTGCGAATGTCGCTTGGTGTGTATGTCACCTTCTCGTGACACCAATGGTTTATTTCAAGTACAGCATCGTGCATGGAAAGATTTTGAACACGATATTTAAGTTCATTATAGAATACGGCACGGCTTGTATCCATATTCTCGTTGTTTACTCTTACCGGCAATACAAAGTGGAGAAACTCCCTTGCAGGAACACTCTTTCCCCAGGACATTTCAGCGCGTGCTTTCAATGCATAATCCACATTCTGCAGATGATATTCGGCAGGATAGTCTGCAATGTCCGGCAACGGCATATATGCATACATGAATTGCATTGCCTGAAGACGTTGCCCGTCCAATGTGTCAAAAACATCGAAATAATCTCCACCGACGAGGTCGCGACGTTGCTCAAAAGCCTTGGCAATACGACCGTTTTCATCGAAACTTTCATTGTTTGAACATGCCGCAAACAAACAAGCAGCGACAGCAGTCACCAATAGTAATTTTATCTGTTTTTTCATGATTGTTATGTTTTTCTGTGGTAAAGATACTAATAAAGGAGCGAGATACGCAAAGTTTACTTTGGCGAATTTCAAAGCGAGTGCAGAATATCTTCGAGCTTTAGCTCAAAGATAGCATTATTATCACAAAAGAGCAACAAATATTCCCAAAGCTGAACATAGGTAAAATAGATTTTGTATCTTCGCGGTATATTTATCCACATGAATAACGTGAAAGAAAACAACATACCTACAAAAAAACTGCTACGATGGCTCTTGCAGAATGCAAAGAATGCCAAAGGGCAAGCCATTGCAAACATTTTCGTTGGAATAACCGACGTGGTATGCCAACTCCTATGGGTTATAGCCTGTAAGCATGCAATAGATATTGCAACAGGTGTAACGGAAGGCTCTCTGCTTACAACCGGAATAATCATTGCGGCATTGATGACAACAGAGATTTTCTCACGGGCAATAAGCCGATGGATACATGCCGTAAAGGGCAATAAGATACGTAACACTCTGCGTTTGAGAATATTCTCAAGACTGATGAAGTGTGATTGGATTCACCTTTACAAACGACACACCGGCGATCTTGTGAACCGTCTTGAGGGTGATGTAAGCAACATTACAGCACTCATCACTGAGATTATTCCCGCAACCATTGTTGTTTTCATACAGCTGTTGGCTTCATTCGGACTGCTTTTTTATATGAGCCCGGTACTGGCAATATCCGTTATCACTGTATTGCCTGTATGTATTTTAGCAAGCCGTTTCTATATACGCAGGATGCGCAGATACAACCGCGATGTGCGTGACAGTGACAGCAACATACAGGCTGTCCTGCAGGAGAGTCTGCAACACAAGGAGGTTATCAAAGCCATGGAGCAGAACAGC
>JAGBSZ010000060.1 GCA_017631585.1 Bacteroidaceae bacterium | reverse complement strand
GGTGTTGAGGCATACAAGAATAACATGTTCGCACTCATTGACAAACCCGTTTACGAAGAAGAGTGCAAAGCAAACCGCGCAAGAATGTAATGGATTACATAAAAGATATTGAAAACTATAAGCACCTGCATAACCATGACGTTATGCAGTTGCGTGCTGTATTGTTCGACATGGACGGCGTGCTGTTCGACTCCATGCCCTACCACGCCGAAGCATGGTCACAGGTGATGACAGAGGCAGGCTACAACTTCTCAAAAGAAGATGTATATATGAACGAAGGACGCACCGGAGCCGATACAATCAACACCGCAAGCCTCGCACAGTTCGGCAGACTCGCAACACAGGAACAGATTGACGCGCTGTGTAAAGCAAAATGCGAAGTGTTCGACACCTATCCGCCTACACCACGCATGCAGGGAGCATTGGAATTAGTGCAGAAAGTAAAGGATTGCGGACTCACACCAATGATTGTCACAGGCAGCGGAACACCAACACTGCTCGACCACATACAGAGCAACTTCCCCGGACTGTTCGATGCCAACCACATAGTGAGCAGTTTCAATGTAAAACGTGGCAAGCCCTACCCCGACCCATACCTTTTGGCATTGGAGAAAGGCGGATTCAAAGCCAACGAAGCCATCGTTGTGGAGAATGCACCCCTTGGCGTAACAGCAGGCGTAGCGGCAGGACTCTTCACCATTGCAGCCAACACCGGACCATTGAAAGACAACGTTCTCTCCGACGCCGGCGCAAGCCTTGTATTCCCATCAATGCAGGCACTCTGCGACGAATGGGAGAAACTATACGAAGCATTAAAGTAAAACTATATATAGACGGCTGTTCACTACCCAAGCAAAACTATATGAAGACCATTGCAAACAAAATACAAGAAAACCTTGCTACCGCATACAGCGATGGCGAGATTAAAGCGCTCACACGCATCATTGCAACAGAGTTGCTTGCTGTTTCGCAAATGGCTTTCTATATGAAAGATGATGTTGCCCTCACCGCAGAGCAGGAAACACTGCTCGACGATGCTATAGCACGCCTACAAAAGCATGAGCCTATACAATATATTCTCGGTTACAGCGATTTTTGCGGACTACGTTTCAAGGTTACCCCGGCAACGCTTATTCCACGCCCCGAGACAAGCGAGCTTGTGGAGTGGATTGCAAGCGAAGCCAACGGCAACGAGAGCATTTTGGATATTGGCACAGGCAGCGGTTGCATTGCCATTAGCATTGCAAATAAACTGCCACTAAGCAAAGTATCTGCCTGGGATATTTCGCACGATGCGCTTGCAGTTGCCACAGAAAACAGCAAAGCCAACGGTTGCAATGTTGTATTCAAGCAAGCGGATATTCTGGCGTACGAGCCGGCAGGCGAACAGTTTGATATTATTGTAAGCAATCCGCCATATATAAAAGAGGTAGAGAAAGAGCTGATGCACTCCAACGTACTCGATTGGGAGCCGCACACTGCCCTATTCGTGCCCGACAACGACCCTTTGCTGTTCTACCGCACAATAGCGCAAAAGGCAACAACCATGCTCCGCCCCGGTGGCAAGCTCTATTTTGAGATAAACCGCGCCCATGGCAAAGAGACTGTTGAAATGCTTGCAGCACTTGGTTACGCCAACATTGAATTGCGCAAGGATTTTGCCGATAACGACAGAATGATTAGAGCAGTAAAGATTTAACCCCTGAATTGTAAACCCTGTAATGTCATCCTGAGCGCAGTCGAAGGATCTGAATCAAGCGAGCAAATGCCAAGCTTGCTTGAACATTTAAAACGAGCGTTTGAAAAATCACTAAGAGTAAGGATCTAAAAAAAACAAAGTTTAGATATCTCCACTACGGTCGATATGACAAATACGCGGAATTTAAAGTTTCAGGTCAACATATACATTATTACCAATTATATACAGAACTGTAATATAAAGGTTTGAGGTTTGAATAAAAAGAGCTATTTTTAGGCTTGCGAAGGCTCCAAAACCGGAGTTTACTTGAAGTAAATGAGGAATTTGGAGACAAGCATAACAACAAAAGAGCCTTTTTAGTCAACCTCAATAAGAGCAGATGAAAAAGCCTCTCACTCCCGGTGAAGCACTGAACAAGGCTGCCGCATATTGCACACTATGCGAGCGTTGCATAAGCGAGGTGAGCGCAAAGCTCACAGCCTGGGGTGTGCCGTTTACAGAGCAACAGAAAATCATTGCGAGGCTCATCGACGAGAAGTTCATCGACGAGGCGCGCTATTGCCGTGCATTTGTCAACGACAAGCTACGCTTCAACCGTTGGGGGCGCATAAAGATTATCGCGGCACTGCGCGACAAACATCTGCCTCAGGAACATATAAGCGAAGCTATAGAAAGCATCGACGATGACAAATACATAGATGTGCTTAAAGAGGTAATCGCCATAAAGCGCAGAGAACTGAAAGGCAAGGACGATTTTGCCACAAGACAGAAACTTATACGTCATGCAGCAAGCCGTGGCTTTGAGCCTGCAACAATAATGCGATTCATAAATATCAGCGACGATGAAATGGATTTCTGACCTTATAGACCTTATATTTCCACGCCACTGCTATGTATGTGGCGAAATATTGTCGCGTCAGGAACAGGATATTTGTCTTGACTGCCTGTACAAACTGCCTAAAATAGAGAAGATACATCTTGAGGAGATTGAGAAGGTCTTTTGGGGAAAGTTCGACATCGCATCGGCAACATCGTACATATACTACCGAAAAGAATCGCCTTACAACCGTCTGCTCCACAAGATGAAATATGACAACCGCCCGGAGATTGGTCGCAGACTGGCAATGATGGCAGCAGAACAGCTATCAAAAGAGGGCTTTTTCGACGGCATAGATGCCATTGTACCTCTACCCCTCTCCAAGAAGAAAAAACGACAACGCGGATACAACCAATGCGATTACATTGCCGAAGGGCTTTCGCATATAACAGGAATACCCATTGTCAAGGATTGCGTAGTAAGCACTAAAGCCAACGAATCGCAGACGCACAAAACACGCGACGAACGTTGGAAGAACACAGAAGGAATATTCTCGCTTGCAACCCCCGAACCCATCGAAGGAAAACATATTCTGCTTATAGACGACATTCTAACCACCGGAGCAACACTCACCAACTGCGCCATGGCAATACAGCAAACATGTCACTGTAAAATAAGTATTTTCACATTGGCATATACCTATAATAAACTATAAAACCTCGCTTAGGCGAGGTTTTATAGTTTCAAATTTGCTTTATAATTAATTCTTTTAAAAAGCGGGAGAACAAGGCTTGCAGTAATGGCGTAATACCGGAGTTTACTAAACGTAAATGAGGATTTACGACTTACTGCGTAACGCAGTTATCACCTTTTTAAATGAATTAGAAATTACTTTGCAAGCTTACCATCCGAACCAAGCACATTGATAATCTTGTGCTTGTACATCTTCTCCATGTTGTCGCGAGCTGGACCGAGGTACTTACGTGGGTCGAACTCAGCTGGTTTCTCAGCGAAAGTCTGACGGATAGCAGCAGTCATAGCAAGACGAGAGTCAGAGTCGATGTTGATCTTACATACAGCTGACTTAGCTGATTCACGCAACCACTCTTCGGGGATACCAATAGCAGCCTTCAATGCACCACCGAACTTGTTGATAGTAGCAACTTCGTCCTGAGGAACTGAAGAAGAACCGTGAAGAACGATAGGGAATCCAGGGAGCTTAGCCTCAACAGCCTTCAATACGTCGAATGCAAGTGGAGGAGGAACCATCAAACCTGTAACTGGATCGATAGTACACTGCTCAGGAGTAAACTTGTAAGCACCGTGAGAAGTACCGATTGAGATAGCCAAAGAGTCGCAACCTGTGCGTGTAGCGAAGTCGATAACCTCTTCAGGGTCTGTGTATGTGTGGTGGTCTGAAGATACCTCATCCTCAACACCTGCCAATACACCAAGCTCACCCTCTACAGTTACGTCGAACTGATGAGCGTACTCAACAACCTTCTTTGTAAGAGCAACGTTCTCCTCGTAAGGAAGGTGTGAACCGTCGATCATCACTGAAGAGAAACCAGAGTCGATACAGCTCTTGCAAGTCTCGAATGTATCACCGTGGTCGAGGTGAAGAACGATTTCAGGATTCTCGCAACCGAGTTCCTTAGCATATTCAACAGCACCCTGAGCCATGTAACGAAGCAAAGTAGCGTTAGCATACTGACGAGCACCCTTAGATACCTGAAGGATAACTGGAGACTTTGTCTCAACTGCAGCCTTGATGATAGCCTGCATCTGCTCCATGTTGTTGAAGTTGAAAGCTGGGATAGCGTAACCACCCTCGATTGCTCTTGCAAACATATCTCTTGTGTTTACAAGACCTAATTCTTTGTAATTTACCATAGTTATTTAATACTTTAAAGTAGTTAGATAATCTCTTTTACTGCCCAATGGGCGTAATTCTTTGCAAAATTAACAAAATCTTTGATTTTACACGACTAAGTAAGTAAAAAAATGAATATAAAACAAAAGCGCACCACAAAAACAGTTATTCGAGTTCCTTGCGTAATTTTTCCACCAACTGCGGAACACCTGTTGCACCACGCTCCTTGATATGAGTCAAAGGATTGCGAATCATAGAGGTATCCGGGCTACCTGGGTCAACAAGATAAATGGGAACCTGCTCATCACGGACATAATAGACCAACGATGCCGCCGGATAGACTGCCAACGATGTGCCTACTATTATAAGAACATCAGCATGCTCAACAATTCTGCATGCCATATTGAACATAGGCACATCCTCGCCGAAAAAGACAATATGCGGACGAAGCAATGCCCCGTCTTCGCCACGTTCGTCAAGGCTCTGTTCCCAACCTTCGTTAATATCATATATAAGTTCGGGATTTTTCTCGGAACGCAGTTTCATAAGTTCACCATGAAGATGCACCACACGCGTTGAACCTGCCTGTTCATGAAGATTATCGACGTTCTGCGTTATGACACACACATCAGCCCACTCTTCCATTTCGGCAATGGCAATATGCCCCTCATTGGGTTTCTTTGTAAGCGACTCTTTGCGACGCAGATTATAGAACTCGATAACCTTTGCCCTGTTGTTAATCAAAGCCTCGGGAGTACACACCTCCTCGATACGGTAGTTTGCCCAAAGACCATCCGCATCGCGGAATGTTGCAATACCGCTGTCGGCACTGACACCTGCGCCCGTAAAAACCACAATTCTTTTCTTTTGATTCATATCAATTATTCAGATTGACTATTCAGTGCGAAGATATATAGTTTCTGCTATTAATCATAATCGGCACCGAAAAACTTCAATCAATAAAATATTATTATCATTGCATCAGACAAGCTTAGACATCTCGACTGTATTCAGACAATCTTACCGATATTTGTTTTTTGTCTTTTTTAAAGCTATATTTGCGCAAACTATGAATATAACAGAGATGACAATTAGTTATTTCTGAAACAGACTATGAAACGCGTATATGTATATTCTATAATAACTTTGATGTCGGTAACCATTCTTGTCGCATGTGGATGCATCATTGCAAGACGTTGCCAACCGACACTTTACGAGCCGGCTATTAAAGATATAGAATATACATACTTGCCCAAATATGTTGTATTGTCCGATTATGACAAATATTTCAGAGACGCGGCGGATATAACAGGATACGACTGGACACTCATTGCAGCCATTGCATACACCGAGTCGCGCTTTGACAGCACTGCCATATCCGAAGCCGGAGCATGCGGAGTGATGCAGGTGATGCCTAACACCCTGCGAGGATTCAATATTCCGGACTCCATGCACATGAACCCAAAGACAAACATCATGGCTGCGACAGAGTTGTTGAGAGCGCTCGACAAGCGTTTCAGATATATACGCAACACAAAAGAACGCATTAATTTTGTACTTGCATCATACAATGCCGGATATGGGCACATTCAGGATGCGATGCAACTTGCCAAGAAACATGGCAAAAACAGATTTGTCTGGAACAACAGCGTCGATTCATTCCTTATATATAAAAGCCTTCCCGAATATTACACCGACACACTATGCCGTAACGGACAGTTCAACGGATGGCGGGAAACGCTTTCATTCGTGAGAAAGGTAAACCGTAATTGGCAAAGATTCTCACGCAAGCAACAGGAATATAGCGATTCAATAAATACTATTGTTGCCAACGACAGCACAATACTTATAAAACAATAAAGAGCAAAATTTTCATTTTGCTCTTTATTGTTTTATAACATCTTTATTACTTGCTCAAATGCTCATGCATTGCAGCTGCGGCACGACGACCGTCACCCATTGCAAGGATAACTGTAGCACCACCACGCACAATGTCACCACCGGCATATATAAAAGGTATCGATGACTGCATATTCTCGTTGACAGCAATGGTATTCTTGCGACCAAGCTCCAAGCCCTCAACCGATGTAGGCACAAGCGGATTAGGAGATACACCCACTGCAACCACTGCCATGTCGATGTCTATAGTCTCGATAGCTCCCTCTACCGGCACCGGCGAACGACGACCGGAAGCATCAGGCTCACCAAGTTCCATCTTCTGC
>JAGBSZ010000059.1 GCA_017631585.1 Bacteroidaceae bacterium | reverse complement strand
TTGCCCTCTTCCTTACGCTGGCAGAACTCAAGTATCATATTTATGGACTCCTCTTTTGCATCGCCAATGAATCCGCAAGTGTTTATTACTGCTATTGCGCCACATGGCTCTTCGCTGTCATGAGTTACCTCGTATCCGCACTCCTGCAACTGACGCATAAGACGCTCCGAATCTACCAGATTCTTTGAGCAGCCCATGGTTATGACATCTACTCTGTTCTTTTTCATTGTTTATCCGAATAGTGAATCAACAAATTCTTCGCGGTTGAAAATCTGCAAATGGTCAATACCCTCTCCAAGACCGATATATTTTACAGGAATCTTGAACTGGTCACTGATACCTATTACAACACCACCCTTTGCAGTGCCGTCGAGTTTGGTAATTGCAAGCGATGTTACTTCAGTTGCTTTGGTAAACTGCTTTGCCTGTTCAAAAGCATTCTGTCCGGTAGAGCCGTCAAGAACTAAAAGAACATCATCCGGCGCACCGGGAACAACCTTTTTCATTACATTCTTTATCTTTGTAAGCTCATTCATCAAGCCCACTTTATTGTGCAGACGTCCCGCTGTATCTATTATTACAACATCAGCATCATTTGCAACAGCCGACGAAAGTGTGTCGAAAGCTACAGATGCAGGGTCGGAGCCCATACCTTGTTTAATCACTGGAACATCAGCACGATGTCCCCACTCCACAAGCTGTTCGACGGCAGCAGCACGGAATGTATCGGCAGCACCAAGATATACCTTTTTGCCGGCTTTCTTGAACTGATGTGCAAGCTTACCTATGGTTGTTGTCTTGCCCACTCCGTTCACACCTACAACCATAATAACATATGGTTTGCCTGCACCTGCAGGAATCTCGAACGAATCGCTGTCTGATGTATTATTCTCCATCAGCAACTGAGCAATCTCATCTTTCAACAATTTATTAAGTTCGTTGGTATTCATGAATTTGTCACGTGCCGCACGTTTCTGCACACGGTCGATAATCTTAAGTGTTGTCTCCACACCTACATCCGATGTAACCAATACCTCTTCAAGATTATCAAGTACCTCATCATCAATCTCGCTCTTTCCGGCGATGGCACGTGCTATCTTTCCGAATACACTCTCTTTGGTCTTTGACAATCCCTGGTCAAGGACCTCTTTTTTCTCTCTACTGAAAAAACTGAATATTCCCATAGTCTCTTTTATTATATTTTACATGGTAGAAATTACACCATGTTCATTAATCAAGTTTCAACACTGCAAGGAACGCCTTCTGTGGCACTTCCACGTTACCAATCTGCTTCATACGCTTCTTTCCCTTCTTCTGCTTCTCAAGCAACTTACGCTTACGAGAAACGTCACCACCATAACATTTGGCTGTTACGTCCTTACGCACCTGCTTGATGGTTTCACGAGCGATAATCTTTGTACCGATTGCCGCCTGCAATGCAATATCAAACTGCTGTCTGGGGATAAGGTCGCGAAGCTTCTCACACATCTGACGACCAAGACCATATGCATTATCAACGTGAGTAAGTGTTGAAAGAGCATCGACAGGCTCACCGTTCAACAATATATCGAGCTTGATAAGCTTTGATGTTCTGAAACCGGCAGGATGATAGTCGAACGAAGCATAACCTTTTGAGATACTCTTCAACTTATCATAGAAGTCAATCACAATTTCACCAAGCGGCAACAAGAAACGTATATCAACGCGGTTACCGGTAATAAACTCCTGTTTCAACAGCTCACCACGCTTGGAAAGACACAAAGTCATAATTGGACCGATATACTCTGCGCGAGTAATGATGCTTGCATTTATATATGGTTCTTCGATGTGGTCTATAAGTGTCTGGTCGGGCATACCGCCGGGGTTATGCACCTCCTTTGAACCGCCTTGTTTGTCATATACCATATATGAAACGTTAGGAACGGTGGTGATAACGCTCATGTCGAACTCACGGTCAAGACGTTCCTGAACAATCTCCATGTGCAGCAATCCCAAGAAACCGCAACGGAAACCAAAGCCCAAAGCCGCAGACGATTCAGGGGAGAAAGTCAACGAAGCATCGTTCAGTTGCAACTTCTCAAGTGACGCACGCAAATCCTCGTAATCCTCGGCATCGATAGGATATACACCGGCAAACACCATTGGCTTGACCTCCTCGAAACCGGCAATCGCGGCAGAACATGGACGGGCTATATGTGTAATGGTATCACCAACCTTAACCTCTTTGGATGTCTTGATACCTGAAATGATATAACCTACATCACCGGTACGCAACTCCTGACGTGGAGACAAATCCATCTTTAAAACACCTATCTCATCTGCTTCATACTCTTTACCGGTGTTGAAGAACTTAACCTTGTCACCCTTACGCAACACACCATTGGTTATTTTGAAATATGCAATGATTCCACGGAAGGAATTAAATACAGAGTCAAAAATAAGTGCCTGCAAAGGAGCTTCCTCGTCGCCTACGGGAGCAGGGATGCGCTCTACAACTGCTTTAAGAATGTCTTCTACACCCATACCGGTTTTACCCGAAGCCTCAATAATATCTTCGCGGTCACAACCTATAAGGTCAACTATTTCATCCTTAACCTCTTCGGGCATAGCATTTATCATGTCACACTTGTTGATTACAGGGATAATCTCAAGTCCCTGGTCAACAGCCATATAAAGATTTGAGATTGTCTGAGCCTGAACACCCTGTGTAGCATCCACGACAAGCAATGCACCCTCACATGCTGCAATTGAGCGCGACACCTCGTATGAGAAGTCAACGTGTCCCGGAGTGTCAATAAGATTAAGAATATACTTTTCGCCATTATACATATATTCCATCTGTATTGCATGGCTTTTGATAGTGATACCGCGTTCCTTTTCAAGGTCCATATTATCAAGCATCTGACCTTCGGTGATGTTGATTGTCTTGGTTGTTTCCAAAAGACGGTCTGCCAAAGTTGATTTACCATGGTCAATGTGAGCGATAATACAGAAATTTCTAATTTTATCCATATATAGTTCTATATTTTTGTCATTCTACAAGTGTAAAAAGCCTAATATTGTAATAAAGTGCGAAGATACGATTTTTTTTGCAAAATATATGCCTGTTAAAGCAACAATAATCAACGGATTTTAATAAAGAGAAGGGCAAGAATATTATATAACAAAAAAAGGACAACCAAATGGTTGTCCTTCTAGAGCGGAAAACGAGGCTCGAACTCGCGACCCTAACCTTGGCAAGGTTATGCTCTACCAACTGAGCTATTTCCGCGTTTACTTCGTAAACTTGGCATCTTCTGCTGCGCTCGTTGCGTGAAAATAGATTTTCCCACTCGCTGGCAACGAAGATTCCGCATTTACTATCATTTTTAGTTTTAGTGAAGAAGATGAGACTCGAACTCACACGACCCAACGGTCACTACCCCCTCAAAGTAGCGCGTCTACCAATTCCGCCACTTCTCCATTATTTTTACAAATCACTTTCTACGTGCCCAGAACAGGACTCGAACCTGCACGTCTCTCAACACTCGCACCTGAAACGAGCGCGTCTACCATTCCGCCACCTGGGCTCTTGCATATCCGAGAGCGGAAAACGAGGCTCGAACTCGCGACCCTAACCTTGGCAAGGTTATGC